>JAAYDK010000350.1 GCA_012729295.1 Spirochaetales bacterium
TGTCCATCTGCACCTTATTTCATCTCTTTCTTCATCTCTTTAAATACATCTTCGATCCGCTGTAGCGATTCGTCGATAATTGGACGCGTATGTGCGGTAGTTATTCCCGAATGCATAGGGGTAATTCCTCGACCGAAATCGTGGAAGTACATGTGTTTGTCCAAGACTTTCTTCAAAAACAGCTGGCTGGCTTCAACATCGAACGCCCCTGCCGCAACCCGGTAATCATTCGTCTTTTCCTCAAGCCCGAAATAGAGTCCGAATCGGGAACATAATCCCTGAACGATACCCTTGATAGCATACTTTTGCATGAGCGCGTTGATATTGTCGTAGAAATAGGTTCCGATTGTGTTTAAATCTTCAAACACTTTCGGATTGTTGATAATCTTCAACGCAGCAATAGCACCCATAACGCTTAATAAAGAACCGGTATAGGTACCGCTCACAACGACTTTCCCAATAGGATTCAGTGCGTTCATGACTTCGGTCTTTCCCACGATAGCGGCAATGGTCATTCCGCAGCCGACAACTTTGCCCAGCGTTGTCAGATCAGGCGTAACTCCATAATACCCCTGAGCCCCACCCGGATGCATCCTGAATCCGGAAAGGACTTCGTCGAATATTAAAACAACCCCATGCTCTTTAGTCACCTTGCGCAAGAATTCGAGATATCCAGGTTTTGGTTCGATACAACCGGCATTATACATGACCGGCTCACATATCACCGCTGCCAAATCGTCTTTATAACGTATGATGGTCTTTTCCAGGATTTCGGGATCGTTATACGGGATGATGGTAATCAGTTCGTCTGTTTCGTCGACCATTCCGCCCGAATCCCAAACCTTTGAGATTTCCTTGTTCTCAGCCATCGTACCCAGCCGGTTGTGCCAGTTGTAGAACACGAATTCGTGCATCCCGTGGAAGTGACCTTCAAACTTGATGATACGCTTCTTACCGGTATAACCACGGGCAATACGGATAGCTGCGAGTGTTGCCTCCGTTCCCGAATTGGCAAATCTGACTTTCTCTGCAGACGGAACCATACGAGAAATCAATTCACACAGTTCTGCATGATATTCGGATTCAAAATTAATAAAGAACCCTTTTTCAATAGCCTTGTACAGCGCTTCGCGAATGGCTGGATGATTAAATCCCAGCAATGTCGCTCCGCTGCAAGAATGGTAATCGATCCACGTGTTGCCATCGACATCATACATATAGCATCCGTCTGCATGCGAAAGCAGCAGCGGTTTCTTTAATGAAGGATTATACCTGCCACCGGCGGAAACTCCGCCCACCATCACTTGTCTAGCTCGTTCGAACAATGTATCGGAAATCACGTCACACTCCTTTCCTATCCTTTCACAGCTCCTGCTGTAAGGCCTTGTATTATGTATCGCTGCGTTATAAACGAGAAAGCGAGGATCGGAATCGTGATGATTACCGACGCCGCCATCAAAGCACCCCAGTCAATCAAAGCATAGGTAATGAAATTGAGAATCGCCATCGGAAGCATCTTGGTCTTCATACCGCTGAGCACCATGGAGAATACCAGGTTGTTCCAAGAGAATACTATGGAAAGCAGGCTGGCCGTAATGATACCGGGAACTGCAAGCGGAAGATTTATCTTGATAAGCGTCCCGTAGACACTACATCCGTCCACCCGTGCAGAATCTTCCAGTTCTCGAGGCATATGTTCGAAAAACGGCACCATAAGCCAGATGATAAACGGGAGATTTAGGAACAGGTGGCTTAAAATCAATACGATATGAGTGTCTGTCAATCCAATCTTATTAAAAATCGTAAACCAAGGGATCAGAAAGGTAATCCCAGGGAAAAATCGGATGATAAGGACAATCCCACCGAGTTTGTGCAAACCAAATCGGGCAACCCCATATGATGCAGGCAAACCGATAAGCAGCGCAATAAACGTGGAAGTAAGGGCAACGATAGCGCTGTTGACAATCGGGCGGGTAAAGTTGTAGTTGAAAAACACATTTTTATAGTTATCGAGCGTCGGTTCGAAAATAAAGAGATTCTTCGTCGATTGAATTTGAGCTTGTGTCTTAAAAGAAGCCGTCACCATCCAGATAAACGGAAAAACGAAGGCAAAAATAATGATTGCCAACAGAGTATAAAATCCGATTTTTTTCATGATGGTTCGTTGTGTTTTAGTCATATTCAGAATACCCGTCCTCATCAGTCAAAAATCAGCTTTTTTCTAGCTTTCATTAGTATAAATCCTACTACTGATAGAAATAATAGGAATAATATAATCATAGCGGAACCCAAACCCATTCTAAAGTAATGGAATCCGAGTACAAAACCATAAATATTCAA
>JAAYDK010000398.1 GCA_012729295.1 Spirochaetales bacterium
GTTACAGGTCAGAGGTATAAATGACACAGATCCCTCAAGGCATGACGACTCTGAAAGGAAAACACCGAAATGCTGCGAAAATTAAAAGGCAGCAAATTGCCACTCAACGACACAGCGAGCACTGAACAGGGCAAACACAAAACGTTATCCAATATCGCAAAGGGTGTTGTTCAAGAGGCACGCAAAACAAACAGCTGAGCCAAAGAGGCTGCAACAAGCATTGCTTTTGGGATGAGTTTGCTGGCATGGCAAAAGCATTGACCTTATTTATGCAAGAACTGGTATCCGTTGCAATACGCTCTTCAGTCCCTCAAAGATCGGTATTTTCCGCTTTTTGAGCGTTCGCGTAAAACTCATCAATCGAATCATCGTTCCAGCACCCCGGTAACTTCGATGGCATCCCGATACTTTTTGGTGTACTTTTATCCATCGGAAATCCCTTTCGGCTTCGTTATTCGAGTAGGGAACGGAATAATCTTTGGCAAACAGCAAATGGTTGTATTTGTATTGTTCAAGGCGACTGAGCAGATTTTGAGTTTTCCTGCGTATTATGCTTTTGGGATTCAGCCGATCAATTTCTTTTTTCCCCAAATTCAATATCGCGTCATATTCGTCACTATAACGCTTAAAGGATTCATCCTCCATGGCGTTCCGGTTATTGGCAATGTCCAATTTTTTGTGTCTCAGAATATCCAGCAACAGCTTCCCCATTTTCATCGGCCATTCATGTTTGGTTAATTCATCGATTTCTTTCAGATAACGGCCAACATGCGCATTACATTCACCTTGTTCCATGGACCCGTACTTAAAGAACTTTTTGTCATGGTCGTGAACCTTTCTCCCGGCATAGGCAGGTAAAATGCCATCGGCTTCTACTCCGGCATCATCCTTGCGCGGGTTCAGTGTCAGATGGACAGTGTCTTTGGTGCTATAGGTGCGAACACATAGATTGTATGTTGTTCCTTTTACCGTATCCATGAAATCGCCGTTCTTTGCAAGACGTTGTGTGCACTTGATTGGCGTTTCGTCCACATTCAGCACTGGAGAGATCATGACGCTTTCCCTGATTGCTTCCACCTCGTCAGCAAGCTTGCCTGACACTTCACCCTGGAACGCCAGTATGGTCGCTTTCGAGGGCGTAAGCATACCCCCGGTCATAATCTTTACAAACTCGGATACTCGTTGGGCTGACATCAGCCCTTCGGTGGATAGATAAACAGATAATGCTTTGAGGTCTATCCCGTAATTCACCGGGTTTTGGAGATTGTCCGGAATGGCTTCTCCCTCATGAAATCTGTGTTCCTTCACCACAACAGTGAGGCACACGTCTAATTCATACTTGGTTATATAGTCCAGTTCAGGATTGCCATGCTCGACAACTTCAACGTTCACACCGCCAGATGCCAATTCTTCTTTCAGTTGCTCAGTCATGGACAGGCCATGTCCTTCATGACCGATCTGTCCGCCGGGTTTTTTCCCACTGGTCACCCTGCTGTTATGGATCACGCTCTTTAAACCGTCCGTGCTGGACGGTCTGCTTGAATTTGAGCTGTTTTGGGTAAGCCTGCCCTGCAGAGTGGCAATCAAATCGGCCTGCCTGGCAATTACTGCCTCAAGCTGTTTATTGATTTTCATTATCTCGGACTTTTCAGCAATAAGCGCCTCGCACGATGCTTCAATTTTTGCGATGTGTTGCTGGAGCATAACGATCAAATCAGTTAATTTGCCGATCTTCTTGAGCCGATTTGTGTCCTGCTCCTTCCACAGCTCTCTCTCGTTCCTGTGTCTTGCTTCGAGATTATGGCACGTCACTTTCAGATCCGCTATTTTTCGCTCTTTCAGTTGCAGCGTTGTCATATCTCACGCTTCTCCCCGCAAAGCTTTTCCTGAAAGTGCGGCACAAGCGGATATATGTAGACGTCTTTGACAGGAATGGCGGCGCCGCCACGCACACTGTTGCGTCCACGACCTGTTGTTTCCCCGACATAAGACCAGTTCGCAGCTTTGTAGCAGGTGCCTTTGAAGCGATCCTTTTCCACGTATGTTTCAAGCAGATAAAGCGGATGGCCGTATTTAGCCGTCCAATCTGTACTGATCCTGCGCACAATGCGCGATAAAATATGGCTGGCAAGATGAGGCACCCGAACCCAGGGGAATATCAGGAACCGTGAATTCCCTGTCATGTACGGCAGGTTCCTGCGTCTGGCGCTGCTTGTCCAACCGATGACTTCATCTCTTGGACGGCATGACCAGGCTGCAGAACCGAACATCACACAGCCCAGTGGCGTTCCATCATGGCTGAATACCATATATCCGATGTTCTCACCAACACTGCGGTCATAGCCGAGGTAATGGTATTGACTGATGTATGACTTGAATACAGCTGCGTTTTCACGGCTGGTCACGACATCAATACGGATTGGCATGACTTTTTTGATTGCGCACACAATTGGACTTGTATCATGGCTCAGATTAACGACTCTATTGCCGCTTCCAGATTTTCTCAAAGCTTTCGGCAGCGTGATTTCTCCCTTGGCGTCTAAATCACGAAGCATTTCGCGGCAAGCGATATCCTTGATCTGTTGATTAGGCCCGCGCCAGTTCCAGCGTTCACAAATTTCATGAGACAAACGGGTTCTGTGCCAACCGGGGTTGGTTTCCATCATGGCTCGTATTTCAGCGATCTTCTCTTTTGTTATCTCTGGCTTTATATGTTCCATGGTTTTTATTATGGCATACTTCGTTTTCGGAGTCCAGCTTTTTATAAAAAAAGAACCGCATATGCGATTCCTTCCTTTTGGGACGGGTTTAATCAACCTTTTTTACCGTAACCTACCTCTGACCTGTAACCCGGCGTTGCCGCCGGTCGGACTGGTCGATTTGGTCAGTTGAACAGGTTCATCAGGTTAAATCTGCTGTAGATCGAAACCGCGATCAAGGAGACCGTCGCCATGATTTTGATCAGGATGTCCAGCGA
>JAAYDK010000445.1 GCA_012729295.1 Spirochaetales bacterium
ATGTACTTAGGCCCTTCATCACCAACAAATGCGTAGCGCTTGCACCAGTCGCAACGCAACGAAGCGAGCTTTGCCTGCCGAACCTCTTTCCCGCCAACCGACAGGACAACCTTTTCCTGCAGCGCAGTTACCATGCAATTTTTCGCGCACGGCTTATCGCAGCTATCGCAGATTGAAGGGCCTTCAAAGGGAAGGTCCGCCTTGAGATCTGCGTTGGTCACAATGGCAAAGAACCTCTGATTCAAGCCGTATTCCGGGGTCATGGCATTGCCAAGCCAACTCACATAGCCCAAACCAGAAAGCATGGCCGCATAGGCATTCGCACGCGCATCGACCATTTCACCAAATGTATGTGCCACTTTTGACGCTGTACCATTCAAGTCTTCGGTCGGAATTGCTTTGTAGCCCTTTGCTTCCAGTTGTTTCACGATATCGAAAGCCGTTTCAGAGAGGATGCGCCAGGTTGCGTGCTGGGCAAACATCGAGTAGACACCCACAGACTCAGCGAGGGGCTTTTCGGCTCGTTCTCCGATTGTTTTGGGTATATGTGTGCCGATGACAATAACCGAGCGGGCATCCGGCAAATAGTCCCATGGATCCTTAAAACTGCTGGACCGCTGAATGATCTGGGCATCGACCGCGTGGCCCCCCATGCGTTCATTGCGATCGATAACCTGTAAACCGAGTTCCTGCTCATCGTAAACTTTTGCCAGCTCCTGCTTGATGCCCTTAAAGGCGTCTGCAGAGGCAATGCCAACCAACGATGCGCCTTGCTGAATGGCATAGGTTTTAACAGACTGTGAAGTAAGCGGTTTGGGCTGCCCGGTTCCTGTCCCATTGCTGCATCCGGCGACGATTTTCTGAAGCGGAGCCGATGTCAGCAGCGCGGTGTACACCTGGTTATAACCAAACTCGTCTGTAACCAGGTTGCCGGCTTCATCCAGCTTACCGACCTGAGCGGCAAGCGCAGCATGATTATCCGACAAGTAGGTCAGCCCGACCGATGAATACCCCAGTTCTTCCAGATAACGGGAAATGTCTAGAATGGCATCCATCAGCTTTTCTTTCGCGGCTGATTCAACAACGGGGATCGCCCCTGACGTCTTGTATTCGTCCATGAAACCGATCCCAGACACGATCAGGTGCGTTGCTTTGCCCGGCGCCTGTGTACTGCCGCAGCTTACAGCTGTTGAACCGCAATCAATTGCCGTACTGCCGCAGGTGACGGAAGATCCCTGTTGGATGGAGGTTGAACCGCAGTTGACAGAAGCTTGATTGGGTCTATTCTGTCCGGCACGACATTCATCGCCAAAGCCGACGCCCATGACAATCACGGTTTGCACATCATTCAGGTATTTCGCCGGATCTGCCGATACCACGCCCCAGGCATCATTGAACGGATGCGGAATCAAGTTCAGCTGATACGGAATCGATCCGTCATCGATACCGGCAAAATCATCTTTTTTGGCAATCCCAAAAATATCAATGCCTTTGCTGATCGCAATGCGTGACACTTCGTTGGTTAAGGGTCTTGACTCCGGCGATACATCCTTGATGTCCGGATTTGCGACCCAGAAACTCTTGCGATGGTTCGGCTTTCTGCCGTCTTTTTTCATCCGCATGGCTGGCGGCAGGCAGTAACGCCAGCAAGGCTCAAGCGAAGACCCGTAGCCTTCTCGGTTGCAGGCAAGATTGGGAACGATGACCGATTCATCAACTTTTTCAGGGATATCGATATCGAAACGGAGTTGAAAACGCTCGGCCCAGGCGCAACGGAATTTATTCTTGTTGGCATATGTGAATTTCTTGCCGTCAATAACGATTTCAGTCATGCCATCGACTTCTTTACGCAAGGCTGACGAGGGAGCGCATTGGCGGACACATTGCATACAGTAGTCGCACAGCGTATGGCCGTTGTACATCGGATCCGGATCGAGCTTCGCTTCGGTTATGATGGTGATCAAGCGTTGCCGTGCCCCGTATTCAGGTGTAAGAAGCAGTCCCTGGTAACCGATGTCGCCAAGACCCGCGGCAGCACCTGCATGTATATGAGACAAATCTGGAGAAAAGTTGATATTCAGTTCTTCATGGGGACGATATCGCCAGATGGCTGTCTGAGGAATCGGGATGCTTTTGTACCCGGCTTCTTCAAGATGCCTGGCTAAATATAAAGCGATCCGTTCAAGACGCGAGTTGACCGCGGTAACGACACTCGCACTGCCCCAGTTATGAATCGGCTCGCCACCTAATTCCCACGCTCCGTCGGG
>JAAYDK010000351.1 GCA_012729295.1 Spirochaetales bacterium
ACATACGGTCCCAATTGTTTCCACATGTCGGGATAGAAGGCCTTTAATACGATATCGACGATGATAACATAGGTTGCGATTACCATCGTCTCGACCATCATGCGGATTCTGGATGGGATGCGGTTGCGCATGAGCGACAGCGTCCAGCTTGACAATGCGGTGGTGAACATGACCCCGAGGGTCATTACCAGCGTGTTTTGCAGCTTGTTTGTAACCGCCAATGTCGAGCATATTCCAAGTATCTGCACAAATACGGGGTTTTCTTTTCCCAGCGGTGTGAGAAATGTTTTCTTCAACGCACTTTTAGCCATATCATTGTCCCCTTACGATCAGCTTGGCGGTAGAAGGCGCCTGATCCACCAGCGTCTTAAAATATTCCGAAGTCCGAGTAGCTCCGGTTATGGCATCTATTTCATTGTCGGCATCGGCCGTTCCTTCCTCGACCATCGAAAATGGTGCACGTTTTCCTTGAAATTGAGCGGTGAACCAAGCTTCCTCGATGCGTGCTCCAAGTCCGGGTGTTTCGTTCTGACTTACGATCGCAACACCGGAAAACGTAGTCATATCATCTTCAAAACCGACCATGAGCGATATCTTTCCCCAGAGCCCCGGTCCTTCCAAAGGAACGACATAGCGTTTTGATGCGGTTCCGGTTGTTTCGTAATATCCGTCTTGTTCGATAATCGAGGTGGTAAAAGCCTGTTCGATACCTGCTTGTGATGCCTGATAGGAAATCTGTGCTGCATCCAATACTGCCTTTCTTGTAAACGATAACTCGTTTGCAAGAGCTTTTGTTTGGGTTCCCAGATACAGCCCCGAAGTTGCAAGGATGCATACAACCGTTACGAGGAGCATGAACAGCAGGGGGTAGAGCCTTTTACTGAAGAAGGAGTCGCTTTTATTGCTCATTTGTCGCCTTCCTTCGGCTGCGAAGCCTTCATAGCTTGCTTCTTCTTGGCTTTTGCCTGTTTCAACAGATGGTCGATCAACGGGCCGAACATATTTGCCAGAAGTATGGCAAATGTTACACCTTCGACCCATGTGGAAAATTCACGGATCAAGACCGTCATCACTCCGAATATCGCTCCGTAAATCCATTTTCCAGCATCAGTCGACTGAGAAGCGGACACCGGATCGGTAATCATGAACATTGCGGCGAAAAGGAAGCTTCCGCTCAGCAAAGCCTCTAATGGCTGACCGGTCATCCTGAACCCGCCGGCAGTCGGTACCTGAACCTGGGCAAGATAGAGAATCGTTTGAAGCAAAAGGAATGAGCAAAGCGACGATACGATGATTTTCCAATTGGCGGTCTTTTTATACATCAGAAACATACCGCCGAGTATAATCAGAATTGCACACGTTTCTCCGAAAGAACCTCTAGTCGTTCCGAGCAGTAGATCAAGAAACACAACCGTGCGTGTAGACAGCGGAGTTGCTGCCGATATGCTGTCGGGTTGCGAAAGCCACATGCCCAGTCCTGCGGGGAAATAATTCACATGAGTAGCATTTTCTACAAAACGCGCGGTCATCGGTACACCGAAGTTGATATAGACGAACGCCCTGGCGGCAATTGCCGGATTAAAAATGTTCTTGCCAAATCCTCCGAATATCATTTTCCCGAAAATGACGCCGAAGATGATTCCTACCGCTGCAATCCATAATGGAATGGTTGGAGGTAGCGATAGTGCGAACAACGTGCATGTAACGAACAGCGATTCGGTGACCTTCAACTGGTACCGTTTTGCCATGAGTGTTTCACTAAGCACCCCTGCGGCAACTACAACGGCATACACCGCTATGAAACGCCACCCGTAGAAATATATCGCTGCAATACACAATGGAGCGAGCGCATAAAGCACGTTGCGCATCATTTGCTGTTTTTGGATGTTCACGTTCTATCCCCTTTAATCAACCTATTGTAAATCACCTTTGACAGATTGTAAAAATGATATCGTATAAAAGTCATTTTATAGCAAATACCGAAAGTGCTAAGCAATAGAAATGTGTACTTCTTGCTGTTGATTATTCAAATCTCGGGAGAAATCGAGATTACTTAAACGATAAGACCTCCCTGGTTGTTCTGAATCTTACCGGTACTTACTAGCGGTTTTTGTCTACATCTCCTTTTACGTAATCAGATAACCGAGTGCCGCTGCTCTTTCTAGGTAACGGCAGGTCATGTCCAAAATCAAATAGTGACGGTTCTGTAGCCGCTTCGTTCTTGTTCAAAAAGACACGTGGGATGAAATGCTTTACATAATTTATAATATGAGTGGTATCAAGAACATGAAGGCCATCGAAACATTGCTCTTTAAATATCTGCAACTGGAAGCGGATGTTGGCCTCTGGTATCGTTCTCTTGTATATAAGTTGTCCGTACCTTTACCGTTCTTAGAGAATATAAGACTGATTCTTAATGCACTGTTTCGTTTGAAGATAAGAATGGCTGCCGTTTAAGGCAGCCATTCTCTCGTATCATATGAAGGCTAGCTTCAATCAGAAAATCATGTAGTTTGTGATCCCACCAGCTGAGCAGAGTGTCCATACTCCCCAGAGAACCGCGGTACAGAGGCCCGCCCAGACGCTGTGCGTCTTGCTGGCGATGTACACGTTGAGTGCGTTACCGACCGTGATGCCGATCGTCAACGGGAGGATTGCCAAGCCGTAGGCATACAGGATACCGGTGCGGAAGCCTTCCATGACGGTGTGGGTGTATTTGAGCTGAAGCAGGAAGATCACGTAGAACACCAACAGACCGCCGATAGTGATGAAGGTTGTCTTGATTACGTTGAACGTCAGTGTCTTGGTGGTACCGTCATACTTGATTCCGAGCGAACTGACGGCAAGGTGGTTGCACAGGAAGTACGGGATAAGATAGACGAAGTAGACGAACCAGCACATCAAACGTTTCCTGGCTAAGTTGCTCATCTGCAACGTCGCGATGTGCAAGCCTTGCTGCGTATACTTGCCGATGAATGCCATGAGCAGATAGCCGCTGCCGACCACCGTGATGGCGAATAGAAGCGACTTCAAAAGATAGACGATGTCGAACTTCTTCTCATCGCTCGTCCTGAATCCGAGGCTCTTGTAGTTTTCACCGGCTTTCTTTCCCCATACAAAGTAGTAAGTTAAAAAGACTATCAGCATTGCGAAGGAGACGAGCCACTGCCATTCTACATAGACGTTCGAAGTTCCGCCAAGGAGCCAGATACTGTGGGCCACACCGTCGGCACCGGTCCATTTGGTGGGGATGAGGGCTTTTGTGGCAATCTTTGTGACCGGGTTGTCCGTATTGAAGGCTGTCGGGAATAGGCCGATTTCAGCTGCCTTTACACCGGGCAGATACAAAAGCGGCGGAAGGATCAGCAACAGGGCAAGAGCGAACCACCATGCGACCGATTTCTTTTTGATTCCGTAGGTTTCGGCAGGTTTGAGTTCCAATGATTTAAATGTCTTGCCCTTGATCAGGCGGGTAGCCACGGTGAACATGAGCAACGCAATTGCAAGGTATTCAAGCAGCCACCCGAGGTCTTTTGCGCGCCACACGGTCGTAATCTTCTCGTAGCCTTTCGGATCTTTAAGGTCAACTCCATCGATATTGCCGTAACCGTCCATTCCGAGAATGAATCCGTAGATAATCTGTTTGACGGCGTTATTGTTGACATTGTAATAGGCATGAATCGATGACGGGAAGTAGAAAACCCTCAGATAGTCCTTTCCATCTTTTCCCTTGACGGTGTAGACCTTGCTGGGGACGATGCTGCCAGCGGACTCACCCCATGCTTCGGCGATTTTCGGAGAGTTGTAGTATTTATGGATGTCCTGGGTTGTCTTTCCCGTTTCAGGGTCCAGCACCGTCGTTCTCTTGAGGGCGCTTTCATCCGAATCGCCGACCACCGACACATAGTTGAAATCTCCCGGGCTTGCGGTGACCGCCGAACCGAGATGGAACAGGAGCTTCACGTTTTCAGCATACTTTGCGGCAAACCTAGAGGCATAACCGCCACCCATCGAGTGTCCGAATACCGCAATGTTGTCCTGCTGGACAAAGTTGTACGAAGATAGCGTGTTGTAGATGGTGTCCCCGCAACTGGTGGTTTCTCCTACCGAGGTCTTCGTTGCATAATCCGAATCATGCGATCCTTGATAATCGAAGTTAATCACCACGAAACCCCTGCGGGCTAGCTCAAGGGCATAAGTTCCGGTATGCTCGAGCATGTCGTTGCCACCGTGGTACAGGACAACTGCAGGCGCGGGATTTTCCGGCGTGGCCGACTTGGGTCTGTACAGCAATGCGTTGACCACATCGCCGTCAGAAGACGAGAGCACCATTTTTTCGACACGAACCTTTCCCCAGGCCGTGTCTGTCCCGATCACCAGAATCAGGGCAAGTGCCGATAAAACGACGATGCAGATGATACTGACGGTGAACGGAGTAAGACGTTTCACTTTTTTCATAAAGACTCCCTTGAGTACAATTCTTGTATTTATTCCTACAAATATGAGGGAGATTATAGCATAATCGTAAAAATTGTAAATACAATTTATGCATCTATTGATTTCGTATACAAGTCATTTTATAGCAAATACTGAAAATGCCAAGCAATAGAAGTGTGCACTTCTTGCTGTTGGTTATTCAAATCACGGGAGAAATCGAGAATACTTCAACGATCAGGGCTCCCTGGTCGTTCTGAATCTTACCGGTAATAACTAGCGGTTTTTGTCCGAACAAGAACCTGCGATAGCGCTCAAATACGTTTGGAAACAGGACGGCCTCGAACAGTTCGGTTTCGTCTTCGAAGGAGACGAAATTCATGCTCTGTCCGGTTTTCGTCCATATCTCCTTTTGCGTAATCGGCCAACCGAGCAGCGTGACGCGCTTTTTTTCCCAAGAAGGAA
>JAAYDK010000352.1 GCA_012729295.1 Spirochaetales bacterium
GGATGCACATCGGTGACAGACGGTACTATCCGTTTGAAAAACAATCTGTTCGGTGCGATTCGGTCGAAGAAACTGCCAAGGCTATTCGCGACATGGTCACCCAAGGCGGAGGACCGCTTCAGGTAGGAATGACAGCCATGCGCATGCTCGCTCGCCAGATTGCCATGGGCATGCAACCGTGCAAATACGAAACGTTCGAAACCTCTTGCACAGTCCTTTCGCAGGCGCGGCCTACCAATACGACCCTCAGTCGCACGCTGCTACGGTTTCTTTCACAATTATGTTCGGTGTATCCGAATAAGGTACTGGATATGAACACCATAGTCGAACATACCGATTGCATCATCGACGAATTCGAACGCCAATTCGATCAAGACTACGATGCGATGAGCAATTACGGTAGTTCGCTGATTCAGGACGGCGATAGGATCCTTACGACCTGTTTTGCCGAGCATTCGTTCTTTCTCAGTCTGGTTAAGGCAAAAAATGCAGGCAAGCGTATAGCGGTTGCCGTATGCGAAACTCGTCCCTATCTCCAGGGCGCGCGACTGACGGCTCCTTCGCTTGTCGAATCTGGCATCGGTTGCGAATTGATAACGGATTCGGCATGCGCGCACGCAATGTCGGTCGGTAAGGTGAATCGTTACATGACGGCAGCCGATGTCGTTGCGATGGACGGTTCGCTGGCTAATAAGACCGGTACGCTGCAAAATGCACTGTGCGCAAAACATTATTCATGCGAATATCATGCTTTTGCGATGAGCCCCGATTCGTCGATACCCAAAGCTGCATCGATTAAAAACGAGTATCGGGATGGCAAGGAAATCTGCGAGGTGCGAGGTATACCGACGACAGCAGCGAATGTGAAAGGCTGGTATCCGGCCTTCGATATCGTACCGGCAGAACTCGTTTGTGCAATCATTACTCCGAAAGGGGTCTTAAAACCATCGGACATTGCCCGTTATTATGCATTACATACCGATTCAACTCACCAGTCAGGAGAAAAGTCATGAAGGGAGCAATCATCGGGGGAACCGCTTTCAATGGTCCTCTGTCAGTACCGTGCCGCAAGAAAGTTGTTGAAACACGCTATGGGAAGGTATTGTTTTACGAACAAATCGACGCGGAAGAACCGATGCTGTTCCTCCCGCGTCACGGGGATGCTTCGAATCGCGTTCCTCCGCATCTGGTTAATTACAAGGCAAATATAGAAGCATTGCGCCAAGAAGGAGTTGCACAGGTGATTGCCCTGTATGCGGTGGGTTCGATTTCGAGTCTGATTCTTCCCGGTTGCTACGGATTAATCGACCAGTTCATCGATTTTACCGGAGGCGGCCGTGATTCAACGTTTTTTACGGGAAAAGAGGAGCCTGTGCGCCATATCCCGATGCTCGAGCCCTACAATAAGCGCCTGCGTACTTTGTTGGTGAAAAAGGCCCATGAGAAAGGCCGCAATATATCGATGAAAGGCACCTATATCTGTACGAACGGACCGCGCTTGGAAACCCCGGCCGAAATACGACTATTTCGAAAATGGGGTGCCGATGTAGTAGGCATGACGGCCGCGACAGAAACCATTTTGGCAAACGAAGCCGGCATCGACATTGCAGGCCTCGCATTCTCGATCAACTGGGCTGCAGGTCTGGATGCAGAAGGGATTTCGTTTGTTGAAGATGAAATTCTAGCGAGAATGATGACCGAGATGCTCAGCATATCGGTCGACGTGCTCAGCATCCCGGTGCAATCTTGATCAGTTTACGTATCTGATGGTCTGCCAGATTTTGTCGTATTCGGCTAAGTAGGCGCCAACGTCATATTTCAATTCGTAAGTCGCCAAATCTTCTACTTCGTAGAATGAATCGTTCTTCTTCAATTGCTCGGCAGTAGTGTGGACGGTAGAAGGGAAGTGGAAGCGGTCGAGGAATTCAGCATAAATTTCGGGGCGATGGATAAAATTGATGAACTGGTGCGCAAGATCGATATTCTTCGCGCCCTTGGGAATAACCATCGAATCGAGGTACATCGGACCACCGTCCGGGGGAAGGAAAAAGTCCACTTCGCCCCAACGCTCGGCATCAAGTTCTTCGAAGATGCCTTCAGCATATCCCTGTACAACCCAGAACTCGCCTAACGAGAATGATTTGGCAAAGCCTTCGGCATCGAATTTTACCAGATTAGGCTTCCATTGCTCGTTAATCAGTTTTTGAGCTTCGGCCAGTTCTTTCGGATCTACCGTACTGACCGAATAGCCCAAGTACGCCAGGGCATCCCCGATAACTTCACGAGGATCGTCGAGCATGCTCATCCTGCCGGCTAGGCGTGTATCGGCAAAGATACTCCAGTCGCGAGCATAATCGGTGACTTCAGTCTTGTTCACCGCGATGCCGGCTGCTCCCAGGTAATAGGGGACCGAATATTCCATCTTCGGATCGTAAGTTGCCTTTTCCAACGCAAACGAGGAGATATATGAGAGGTTGGGGATTTTACTGGGGTCGATCGGATTCAGCATGTCCTGTTTGATCATGATTTCAGTGTAGTCCTGAGAAGGGAACACGACGTCGTAACCGCTGCCGCCTCCGGTCAGCTTGGTAAACATATCTTCGTTCGAGGCAAAATAATCAATGACTACGCGGACGCCGAACTCTTTCTCAAACTTTTCGATAACCGATTCCGGAGTATAATACGTCCAGTTGTATAGATAGAGCGTCTTTCCCGATTCTGTTTTTTTTGAACAGCCGGTAATCAGTAACGTTGCGACCAACAGTACCGCTAGAGCAAGGAAGACGAAACGTAGGCGATGTGTTTTCATGTGCACCTCCCGATGTATGGGGTTGAAAACGCCTCCGGGACGACCTAAGGCCAATTTCCGGAGATCATTGCAGGTCATGCCGCGTCGGTTTAGGACGAAGCGGCAATTGTTTTTAAGAATCTTCTCAAAGTCAGCGCCAATATCATGATACCAAGAATCAATACCAGCGAGAGAGAATTGATGACGGGAGAAACTCCGTAGCGGATCATCGAATAAACATACAGCGGTAGCGTAGTCGACCCGGGGCCCGATACGAAGAAGGTGATGACAAAGTCTTCGAGCGACATCGTGACCGACATCAGCATGCTGGTAACGATGCCCGGCATAATCGAAGGAATCACTACTTTGAACAAAGCCTGCCGTTCGGTGGCGCCGAGGTCGCGTGCTGCTTCGATAATCGAGAAGTCAAATTCGTCGAGGCGTGCAGAGACGAGCAAGAACACAAACGGGATGTTGAATGTCGTATGTGCTGCGAAAATCGTAAACATTCCCAGCTGTACTTTAATCGCGCTGAAGAAAATCAGCATCGAGATACCGATGATGACCTCTGGAAGGACCATCGGTAGGAAACTGGCAATCTGGATATAAGCGCGAGCTTTAAAGCGGTACCATTTGATACCGATTGCAGCTAGAGAACCCAGCATGGTTGCCACCAGTGCACTGGAAAATGCAATCATGATACTGTTTCCGAATGCCCGCCATAACTCGTTTGAGTCGAAAAAGAGCTTTTTATACCATTCGAGCGAGAGCCCGGTCCAACGCATCCCTTTGGCAGCGTTGAAAGAATAGGTAATGACGACAAACAGCGGAGCAAAGAGAAACAGAATCACCAACACCAGCATGATGTTCGAAAATCCGAATCTGCGGTGATCTCGGAAATGTTGGTTTTTCGGTAATCGGTACGGACCCTGCGGTCCGCTCGGAGGACTGACCAGCTTGCTCGGAATCAGCTTGTGTTTTATGTGGTTGCCGTTTCTCTGGGGAGGTTTTTCTACATCCGTCGTCATGACACCCTCCCTGCGCTTGTCAATCCGTTATGAGACGGGCCAAGCGTATCTTCGCGATCTTTCAACGGCTGCTGTTTGATTCTCGCGCGTTCACGTGCAGTGCTGGTCATCATCCACAATACTCCCAGCGTACTGATGAGCGTGATAATAAGAGAAAATGCCGAAGCTAACGGCCAATTGCGTGTTTTCGTGACTTGGTCGACAATGATATTGCCGATCATATAGGAATCTTTCCCGCCGACGAGCAACGGAACGGTGTAGGCTCCAAAGATTGGAATAAAGGTAAAGATTACGCTGGTAATGATACCGCTACGGATATTGGGCATCAAAACTTTGAAAATCGCCTGAGGTTTGGTTGCTCCAAGGTCTCGAGCTGCTTCAAGTAAGCCGAAATCGAACTTATCAATGGTCGTGAACAGCGGCAGTATCGCAAACGGTATGTACATATAGATCAATACGGCAGTGACCGCCCCCTGATTATAAATCAGCGGGAGGCTCTCTTTGATAAATCCGAGCGTCTTGAGCATTTCATTGAGAAATCCTTCGCTCGAGAGAATCGCAATCCATGCGTAGATTCTGATTAGCGAATTGGTCCAGAACGGGACGATTACCATGCCGAGCCATAGCGTCTGATGCTTGCTGCGTGCCATCGCATAACCGCAGGGAAGCGCTAGAGCGATGGTAAGCGCTGTGGCCAGGGTCGTCACCCACACGGTCCTTAGCAAAACGCGCATAAAGTTTGGATTAGCCATCTGAAGGTAGGCATCGAAAGTTATTGGGAATTCGACCCCTCCATACAATCCCTTGGTGAGAAAACTATACGCGATGATAATCAGCAGCGGTACCATGAAGAACACAGTCAGCCAGATGCCCATCGGAGAGGAGTACGTTATGCCGAGTCTTCGCTCCCGTACGGTTGTCTGTTTTACGTTCATGAGTCTACTACCTCGACGATGTAGCCATCTTCGGCACTCCACGAGACGAATACGTTATCCTTCCAGGCAATATCGGGACCGTCGTCCATGTAGTTGTTATGCTGCTGAATGATCTTCAGTACGGTTCCGTTGCTCAGGCTTACATAGTATTTCGATTGGAAACCCGAATAGATCGGTTCTTCGACAATACCGGAAAACAGATTGATGTCTTTCCCGACTCTTCGTGGTTCGTCAGTAGTAATTTTTATTTTCTCGGGTCGAATGGTAAACGAGACCTTTTGGCCCACCTGAAGCGGATCGTAATCGGTAACCATGATAGACGTACCCAACTCGGGGATGTCGAGGCTAACGATGTACTCTTCCTTGTAGGGATTACAGGAAAGTACCGTTGCAGGAAAAAGGTTTGTCTCTCCGATGAACCGTGCGACGAAATCGGTTGCGGGACTTTCATAAATCTCATACGGAGTACCGACTTGTAACACCTTGCCTTGGTTCATGACCGCTATACGGTCCGAAACGGAAAGCGCTTCACTCTGGTCGTGCGTCACATAGATAAAGGTAATGCCAATCTGATCGTGAAGATGATCAAGCTCTACTAACAGGTTCTGCCGTAATTTGGCATCGAGTGCGGATAGCGGTTCGTCGAGCAGCAGTACGTTCGGCTCGTTAATTAACGCACGTGCGATTGCGACGCGCTGTTTCTGGCCCCCGCTAAGCATGCTTGGTTTTTTATCGATATGTGCATCGAGTTGGACGAGATGCAGATACTCGCGGACTTTCGTATCAAGCTTTGTCGGTTGAATTTTTTTTAGCCGCAATGGGAAGGCAACATTCTCATACACGCTGAGATGCGGAAATAGCGCGTAATTTTGAAACACCGTATTTACCTGGCGCCTATCGGGAGGAAGCGGCAGAATGTCCTTTCCGTCGAGCAAGACTGTGCCCACATCGGGACTGTCGAACCCAGCTATGATTCTGAGAAGGGTGGTTTTTCCGCACCCGGAAGGACCCAATAAGGAGAAAAACTCTCCCTTGTGTATCTCAATGCTCACATCGTCAAGTGCTTTGAAAGAACCGTACGCCCGTGAGACATCCTTGACCGTTACGTCAAAACCTTTCAATCTTTTTCCCTTTCCCCCTTCCAGCTATGATGTCATGCCAAAAACAGTCAACGGCAGACCCTGCCAGTCACGCAGTACTATTAGGTCATTTGCCCGTCGCTGTCAATACGTTCGCCGGCCAAATGTACAACCTTTTTTCTACATCGGCCAACAGTTCGAACATGTAAAGAAAACCCGCAGCCGTCTGAACTGCGGGGATGTTTTTTCAATAAAGCAGTGAATTAAACCTGATACGTCGTCGAAGCGACATTTCCTCCGGTTCCTGTCCAGTTGGTGTGGAAGTAGCGACCTTGTGGCTGGTCGATACGCTCATACGTATGAGCGCCAAAGTAATCGCGTTGTGCCTGCAGCAGATTTGCAGGAAGCTGTTCGCTCCGGTAACCGTCGAAGAATGCCAGTGCACTACTCATCGCTGGAACGGGAATTCCGGCTGAAACGGCTCTGGCTACGGTTCTGCGCCATGCAGATTGGCAATCGCTCATCACCTTGTTGAAGTAAGGATCGATGAGGAGGTTGTTCAATTCGGTATCGCGCTCGAATGCTTCCTTGATTTTGCCTAAAAATACACTGCGGATGATGCAACCGCCACGCCACATCAGTGCGATGCCTCCGTAGTTAAGCTTCCACCCGTTTTCACGGGCAGCTTCACGCATCAGCATGTACCCTTGTGCATAACTGACGATTTTTGAAGCAAGCAGGGCTTTGCGGATGTCTTCAACAAGCGCGGCTTTTTCGCCTTCGATGCGCTTGTCAGGACCGGAAATCAGTTTAGAAGCCGTTACTCGTTCGCTCTTGAGTGCCGACAAACAACGTGCATAGACCGCCTCTACAATCAGGGTAACGGGAACTCCAAGCTCGAGCGAGCTGATTCCGGTCCATTTCCCAGTTCCCTTCTGACCCGCACGATCGAGGATTTTCGTAACGAGCGGCTGACCGTCCTCGTCTTTCATCGCCATAATATCGCGGGTGATTTCGATCAGATAGCTGTCAAGCTCGCCTTCGTTCCATTCGCTGAATATTTCGTGCAGTTCGTCATGGGAAAGACCTAACCCTTGCCGTAACAGGTCGTAGGCTTCACAGATCATCTGCATATCACCGTATTCAATACCGTTGTGGACCATCTTTACATAGTGTCCTGCACCTTCTTCTCCGACCCAGTCGCAGCAGGGGATGCCTTCGCCGACTTTGGCGGAGATGTCCTGAAGAATCGGCTTGACCAACGGCCATGCCTGATAATTTCCTCCGGGCATGATCGAAGGTCCTAATCTGGCTCCCTCTTCTCCTCCAGACACTCCGGTACCTATATAGAGGATTCCTTTTTCCTTGAGACTGCGGGTGCGCCTGGTGGTGTCGGGATAGTGAGAGTTGCCTCCGTCGATGATGACATCGCCCGGTTGGAGCAATGGAAGCAGTTGTTCGATAAACTGATCTACGACATCCCCGGCTTTAACCATGAGCATGACTTTGCGAGGTATCGAAAGTGATGCAACCAGTTCTTCCAGAGAATGTGTCCCGATAATCGTCGAGCGGCCTTTTGCCGCATCAGCTAAAAATTCATCGACTTTGGAAGTCGTCCGGTTGAACACGGCAACCGAATATCCGTGATCGTTCATATTCAAGACCAGATTCTGACCCATAACGGCCAATCCGATCAGTCCGATGTCGGCTTTTTTACTCATATGTATGCTCCTTATAACGTTATGATGCATCGAAACGGCCAGCGTGAGCCCACAGCCCGACCGCAGGATTCGAGATATAGAAGAAACGTTCGCCCGAGGCCGAAACATTGTAGCCGTCCTTCAGGCTTTCAACCGGATATTCTTTAAGCATCGAAGCGAGGTCTCCATAGACATATCCGACTTGTTCGACCTCTTGTTTGGTCATTTTTCCGGGACAATAGCGGATTGTGAAACGTCCTTCGCTCGAACCATGGATAAGGTGTGCCGCTGCAGAAAGGTTTGCTTTCAGATCATCGTTTTCCGCAACCGCCGCCAGTACAGCCGGCGTTCCCTTGTATCCGTATTTTCTGATGAGCTTGTCGATTTCACTATCTTCCCCAAAACGTGCGATACCCGGGGCGAGTACGATCAGTTCCCCGTCGTCGGCGATTGCCATGCGCGTACGATATATGCTCTTGTTCCCCAACCAAGTGGTTCTGAACTCGCCTGGATCGAGATAGACGACGACCTTTTTTAGCGGTTCCTCGACCATGGCGAAATTTACTTTCAGCGACAGTTTGCAGGCTTCTTCGTAGCAGCTTCTGTCGTTGCCGACAAACAATCCCATGCCTTTCATGGCACCAGTTGAATCGCGTCCGACAACCGTAAGGGCATAGACGAGCGGAATGTCTTTTGCAAAATGCTCCTGAGCATAATCCAGTACGGCCCTAACCGGAGAATCAGTACGACCCATAATCCGTTCCATGCCGTACACGGCACCAAGGTAATGACTCTTATTGATACCTTCCGAACCTCCGGTTCCGACGAAAATATTCTTACTGTAGTTGGCCATGCCGATAACTTCATGAGGAACTACCTGCCCAAGCGAAAGCACGAGATCGTAACCTCCGCTGACAAGCCTGCGGTTTACTTCAGCTTTCCACGGATACGAGAGTTTTCCTTCGGAAAGACGCTCGATTTCTTCAGCAGGAACCGTTCCGATCGTAACGACATCATTACGCCAGTCATGAACTGCAAAGAGCGATTTATCGACTCCCGGATACATGATGTCAAGTTCTTCATCGGTCATCGGGACATGTGTGCCGAGCGCGGGTAAAATTTCCTTCACTGCGCTACCGTAATACTCGACAGCCCAACAAGCCAGCGTTCCTCCCAGCCCGTGCAGACGAGTAATATCGGGTGGAACTAAAAGCACTCGTTCGCGTTTCCCAATTGCATCCAACCCTTTAAAAAACGAGCGTTTCATCGCATCGAGCGACATTCCCTTCATATCTTGCGCGCGCAAGTAAAGCATACGAAAACCTCCTCGTATCGAACTGCAGTATCACACGTTCGTTCGGGGCTGTCAACGGGAACGAAAAACGATGTAACCGAAAGCTGACGGTAATGTCTTACCAAGTAGGCGAACACAAGTTCTCCATGCGAATCTCCCGTTTTGGGCTCCGACTAACAGATCGGAGCCCAGTTACATTTAACAGAAATTTCACACTTTTTTAAAAAATATCTTACGAATGAAAAGTATCCTCCACCCAGAATCTTATAAGGAGGATTCAAACATGCTGAAAAAAATCATCATCGTAACGGTAATTGGTCTTTTATGCGCTCTATCGGCGTTGAATGCCGGTGGAACGAAAGAACAAACTACCCAAGCGCAGACCGTCTATACGTTCGGAGGATCGACCACGGTAGCTCCGATTGCCAACGCAGCGATTGCAGCCTTTACTGCTTCAAAAAGCGATGTAAAGATTTCGTACGAAGGCCTAGGGTCTTCAACCGGTCTCAAACAGCTTTCACAAGGAACCATCACCCTCGCCGGTTCGTCGAGAGAGCTCAAGGACTCGGAACTGCAATCGCTTTTAAAACCCATCGTCATCGCACTCGACGGATTATCGGTAGCAGTCAATTCGAGTGTGGCAATCGCAAATCTCAGCAGGGAGCAACTAGCCGGCATTTTCTCAGGTGAGATTACCAATTGGAAGGAAGTCGGTGGAAAAGACGCTTCTATTGAGGTTATCGTGCGCGATGAAACTTCGGGAACCTATGCGTCGTTTAAAGAAATCGTGCTCGATCCCTATAAAAAGAGCTACAAGACGCAATCAATCGTTGCCCGGGAAAATGGCGAGCTTGCTGCCAAAATTGCATCTACTCCCAATGCTATCGGTTATATTGGCATGGCATTCAACCATATCGTAAGCGAAGCTGGCGGTCATGTACTGACGATCGACGGTGTTGAACCAACTTCGCAGAACGTCATCGACGGTTCCTATCCGATATCACGATCACTGTATATCGTCAGCAAAGGGGAACTATCCGAATCCGTCGAGCTTGACTTCGTCAACTTCCTGCTTTCTGCGAAAGGGCAGTCAATCGTTGCAGAAAACGAATTCATCCCCGTTACGCGATAAGGAAGATTCTCGATGGGAAAATCGCCAGGCAATCTGAAGGCGAGAAAACGTGCAGACGCAGCAGTATCAAACATACTGCTGCTTACCGCATTCATATCGGTAGTCGCCGTGCTGCTCATCTCGTTTTTCATCATAGCAAAGGCTCTCCCGTTTTTTACCGAAGTTCCGCTGCGGGAGTTTATCGGATCTACGGTATGGAAACCTTCGCAAGACCCGCCTTCGTTCGGAATTAATTCATTTGTTGCCGCATCATTTTTTGTTACGATACTTGCATTGGCATTTTCTACGCCGATTGCATTGGCATGTGCAATCTATCTTTCGGAGTTTGCCAAAGGCAAGAGTGCCGAAATACTGCGCCGTTCGATTGAGCTCTTAGCCGGCATTCCTTCGATTATCTTCGGACTGGTCGGTATCGCGCTCGTCGTTCCTTTCGTAAGGTCGGTATTCGGCGGAAACGGATACAGCATACTATCGGCATCAATCATATTGGCAATCATGATTCTTCCTACGATTATCAATATCAGCGAGGTATCCATTCGAGCCGTATCTGTAGAGCTGAGGGAAAATTCGACTGCGTTGGGTGCAACAAGGTGGCAGACTATCAGCCGAGTGGTTTTGCCGGCCGCTAAGTCGGGAATCATTACGTCGATCGTGCTCGGTATCGGCCGGGCGGTAGGAGAGACGACTGCCGTACTGCTTGTCGGCGGGAATGCAGCGGTGTTTCCCACGTCAGTGACTTCTATGGGAAGGACGCTCACGATGAACATCATTACCGATATGAGTTATGCCGAAGGTACGCATATGTCGAGCTTGTTTGCGACAGCCGTACTGCTGTTTTTTTTCATTCTTTTACTCAACGCCTTGATTTTTGCAATTACCAGAAAACCACAAAAGCGAGACGGGTGATGAAAGAATCGAGAAGAACCGTAGATAGTATCGCGATTACTTCGATCAAGGTGCTTGCGCTTGCAACCGTGGTCATACTGTTGTTGATTGTCGGATATGTTGCGTTTCGCGCGCTTGTTTCGACTCGGCAGGTGTACAGCGAAACCGTTCCTTCGATGAGTTCGAACGTGCAGCCGTTTGAGGCAGTCGTACATTCCAAAACCCGTCTTACATCACTTTCGTATCCGGTGCTGAAACAGCTGTACGGGGGAAACATCTCTTCATTGAGAAAACTGACCGGGGTCGATGCCGACGTAACGCTCTATATCGAACGGGGTTTGGAAGACTCGGTAGCGTCGTATCTTGAACTTGACGAGTCTTCGTTATCGAAAAGCGGTCATATCGTCGCCGACCGAGAAGAACTGCTCGATGCTATGAAACACATCAAAGGTTCGATTGCACTGGTCAAACCGACAGCCAAACCACTTGCAGAACGATCTTTAAAACAGGTAAGGATCGAAGACATGGTGCTGGCAGTTCATCAGTCGGTTACCGCCTTGCAGCAGAATGTCAAGCTCAGTAGCGTCGATGAACATTTCATACAGAGCCTTTTGGACGGAACCTATCGTTCATGGGACGAAGTCGGCGGGCATCGGCAACCGATTGTCGTAATGCCTGAAGCAGCATTGGTATCACAGACTCCCGGAGCAGTGGCCTTAGTTCCGTATCAGGAAGCAGAACAGTATGCACTTGGGAAATTGCAGGTTGCATCAAAGGTAGTATCGGGCAATCTTAGTCTCTCATACTTAGTTGAAAAACCAGTCGAATCGGGTAGATACGGGGGCGTTTCGACAATCATTCTTAACACGCTGATGATGGTTGCGCTCACCATTGCAATTGCTGCTCCGCTTGGCGTGGCTTCTGCAATCTTTTTGGCCGAATACAAGGTCAACGCACGGGCATTACAGATAATTCGAACCGGCATCGACTTACTTGCCTCGGTGCCTTCGATTCTCTTCGGATTATTCGGACTGCTGGTGTTCGTACAACTTGCTGGATGGTCGTTTTCATTGCTTTCAGGTTCGATGACCGTGGCTATCATGATTTTGCCGACGATTATTCGTACCAGCGAGGAATCGCTCAGAGCGGTGCATAAAGGACTGCGCGAAGCAAGTGTCGCAATGGGTGCGACCAAATGGGAAACGATTTGGAAGGTAGTCGTCCCGGCAGCTTCACCGGGAATTCTTGCAGGCATCATTTTAGCAATCGGCAGGGCGATCGGGGAGACTGCGGTACTGATGTATACGATAGGATCCAGTACCGAGACGGCTACATCAATACTCTCGTCTGCACGAGTACTTTCCATGCATATCTATCTTACTATCACCGAAGGCCAGAGCCTGGACAAGGCTTTCGCATCCGCTCTGGTACTGCTCGTTCTGGTTCTTTTCATCAACATGATTGCCAGAGCAATTATCAGGAGGGTTTTCTCACATGGAACACATTGAGACGCAACACAAGCGTCAAAAGCGGCCGAACATATTCGAAATCAGCTCGTTCAATCTCTGGTACGGAACCCACCAGGCACTTAAGATGGTCGATATGAACATCGAAAGTCAGGCAATTACAGCTTTCATCGGTCCATCCGGATGCGGCAAGTCGACCTTCCTCAGAGCATTGAATCGAATGAACGAGCTTATCGACGATGTGAAGACCGAAGGAACGATTCTCTACCGTACAAAAGATATTATGACCGAATACGATCCGCTGGAATTGCGTAAGAAAGTCGGCATGGTGTTTCAGAAACCGAATCCGTTTCCGATGAGCATTTTCGACAATGTGGCATACGGGCCCAGGCTTCACGGACGTCCTTCGAAAGCACAGATGTACCAGATCGTCGAAGAAAGCCTGACTAAGGCAGCGTTATGGGACGAGGTGAAAGACCGGCTCCACGTTAGTGCTCTTTCACTTTCGGGAGGACAGCAGCAAAGGTTATGCATCGCCAGAGCGATTGCGATCCAGCCGAGTGTCATTCTGATGGACGAACCGACCAGTGCGCTCGATCCAATATCTACCGCACGCATCGAGGAACTTGCGTTCGAGCTGAAGCAACAGTATACCATTGTAATCGTGACGCACAACATGCAGCAGGCATCCAGAATCTCGGACAAGACTGCATTCTTTCTCATCGACGAACATCGATGCGGATATCTGGTAGAGTACTCGGATACTGATGAGTTGTTTCTTAATCCCCGCGACAAGCGGACCGAAGCGTATATCAGCGGGAAATTCGGCTGATACAAAGGGGTTGTCAATGGAACAGAAAAGATACGAAAGCTCCCTTGATGAGAAATTGCGTTTTTAC
>JAAYDK010000353.1 GCA_012729295.1 Spirochaetales bacterium
ATAGCATCTGATACCGCATATGATTTGATCAAACACGGAATTGGGGAGATTACTCGTCCGTTCGGAACCCATCCAATCGATATTTCTCTCTGCAAACAACATGTAAGATCGCTTCAGTACTATCTGGTCGAAAAAACCCGTTTGGGCATTCCCGCATTATTTCATGAAGAATGCCTTGCAGGGATGATGGCCAAGGGGACCACGCAATTTCCATCCGGCATTAATTATGGTTCCATGTGGGATCCGTCTCTCGTGCGCAAGATCGGTGAAGCGATCCACCGGGAGATGGAATTTGCCGGCATTCATCAGGGGTTGGCACCTGTCTTGGATGTCAGTCACGACCTCAGATGGGGACGTACCGAGGAGAGCATGGGCGAAGATCCATATCTTGTAGGACTTACATCGTGTGCCTACATCAATGGCTTACAAGGCCCCTACAGAACGATTTTAGCTACCTCCAAACATTTTTTAGGCCATTCACTGAGCGAAGGCGGTCGTAATCACGCTCCTGTCAACATCGGCAGGCGGCGTTTGTACGAACAGTACGCATTACCGTTCGAAATGGCGGTAAAGCTCGCCCGTTGCGGCTCGATTATGCCGGCGTATCACGATATCGACGGAGAGCCGTGTTCAGCTTCCAAAACCTATCTTGATCACCTGTTGAGAGGCTTATGGGGTTTTGATGGGATTGTGGTTTCGGATTATGAGGCGATCAGTCAGCTATGCCACAATCACCATGTCGCTTCCGATATGGCTGAAGCAGCCGCTTTGGCCGTACAAGCGGGAATCGATGTCGAACTCCCTTCTGATACGGCATATCGCGAAGGGCTGAAACGAGCGTTAGCCAAGAATTTTATATCGATAGAAGAAGTAGACGTCCTTGTCCGAAGGGTACTCGTACAAAAATACCGTCTTGGTCTTTTCGATCATCCGTACGGTTCGGCAGAAACGGTTATCGTGGATTCGAAACAACACCATCGGCTGGCGATCGATGCTGCGTGCGCCTCTTCTGTCTTGCTGGAAAACAACGGGATTCTACCGTTGAAACAGGTAAAGAACATAGCGCTCATCGGTCCGTTGGCAGACGAACCGTTTGCCATGTACGCAGGATATTCCTTTCCGACCCATCTCATCGGCAAAGACCAGGATCCTTCAGCAATCCCCCCTCAATCGCTGACTGTACGGAAAGCTTTGGAACGTATGGCAAAAGATATAAACATCCGGTATGCCAAAGGATGTTCGATTCTGGCAAGACGATCAGGCAAGCAGGTTGTTTTCCCTGGAGAAGTGGTCAAAGATGCCGGTCCGTACGAATCGGTAATCGATTACGACGAATCGGGCTTCGGAGAAGCAGTTGACCTGGCCCGCCAAGCTGATGTAGCAGTCGTCGTGCTTGGAGACATGGCTGGACTATTTAGAAACGGAACGGTCGGTGAAGGTTCGGATGCGTTCTCTCTTGAATTACCGGGCATTCAGAAAAAGCTTCTCAGGAAAGTGTTGGAAACGAATACTCCGGTGGTCGTCGTTCTTTCATGTGGTCGTCCCTATGCATACATGACGCAAGACAGGCAGCCTGATGCCGTTTTGCTCTCGTGGATGCCTGGAGAAGGCGGAGGAGAAGCGATAGACGAAATGTTGCTCGGTTTGCAGTCACCACACGGGAGATTACCGATATCATATGTTGTAGATGCGGGAATGCTTCCCTATACCTATAATCATTATCAAAACTCCGCAGGAGTCCCGAAGCATCCGAGTTTTGCCGCACGCTATCCGTTCGGATACGGATTATCTTATTCCCGGTTTATACATAAAGATATATCCGTTGAGACTCTTGTTCAACCTACCGACGGTGCGTTTGTGATCCGATGCACAGTCGAGCATACCGGGACCTATGCGACAAATGACGTGATACAGTTGTACGTACGGGATGTTGCCGCGAGCACTGTGCGTCCCATGAGGGAATTGAAAGGCTTTTGCAATGTATTTCTCGATATCGGTCAATCAGCGTGCGTTGAGTTCTCTTTACCCGTAGATATGCTGAATGCTGCGACAGAAGATTTTCATCGTATCGTCGAACCGGGTGAGTTTGAACTAATGCTCGGATCATCGTGTGAGGATGTATGGTTTACCCAAGTGGTACGCGTCGACGGGTATACGAGGATATTGCCACAAGACTGGAAGATGGTAACACAGGTGAAGGTTAGGTATCTGAATTGACTTTGATTTTTCGACTAACGGGTGATTCGTCGTACATCTTGCTCTTTTTACCATTAATCTCATAAATCCCGCTGTGATGAATATGTTCCCGCATTGCATCTTCAGCAATTCTCGGATCGTTGGACGCCAGTGCGTCGACGATGAGCTCGTGATTGTTGGACGGGATTTGGTTGTGGTGCTCGGTTGCGACCATCTGTGCGCGCTGAAGAAGATGGAAGAAGTTTATTCTCGTCAAGGCGTCGATCAGTGATCGTCTGTCGGTAAGCTCGGCCATCTTTTGATGCATTAGATAATGCAGGTCCCAGAATTCTTCATCGGTCTGCCCGGCTGCTTCCATCTTGTCCAGCCTGTGGGCAAGCGAGTACAGGTCGTGCAACTCGTGTTCTCTAATCTTGGTAGCCAATATTCTGGCAACCTGACATTCTACCGCTTCGCGAAGGGCATACCAGTCCATGATTTTCTCATGCGTCACCTGGATGACACGGGATCCGCGATAGGGCATCGACTCGACAATTCCGTCCGCTTCAAGCCGTAACAAGGCTTCAAGTACGGGAATCGTGCTGACACCGCTTTGTTTGGCCAGTTTTCTTCGTATGAGTTTTTCTCCCGGCTTGAGCGTTCCGTCGAGAATCATGTTGTAGATTATCTCATACGCTCTGTCTGACGAACTTTGAAAATCATAATCATAGGAGGTTGCCATAACCACTCCATTGCCTGAAATCGTTGATTGTCGTACACTATTATTAGGTACAGTTTTGTTAAACTATATCATAATCGTGTCTATGCGTACATGACATATCGAGTATAACAGATATATTTTTTACATACGTATCGGCCGAAAATGAAATACAATATG
>JAAYDK010000036.1 GCA_012729295.1 Spirochaetales bacterium
ACTGTTGCGCGACAGAATCATCATCCTGGGCGAACAGATAACACAGGCTTCGGCAAATGTCGTTACCGCACAGTTGTTGTTTTTAGAGTCGGAAGACCCGACAAGAGACATCAGCCTCTATATTAATTCGCCAGGCGGAAGCGTTACCGACGGTCTTGCTATCTATGATACGATGCAGTACATCAAAAGCGATGTGCAGACCATATGTATCGGCCAGGCGGCTTCGATGGCAGCACTATTGCTTGCTGCCGGCCAGCCAGGGAAACGCTACATCCTTCCTTCGGCCCGGGTTATGATTCATCAACCGTGGGGAGGAGTAAACGGCCAGGTATCCGATATCGCAATTCATGCAAAAGAACTGTTGAGAATCAAGCAGCTGACCATCGAATACTTTTCCAACCACACGGGCAAAGAACCCTCCTTAATCGCAACCGATCTTGAGCGGGATTATTTTTTCACCGCTCAAGAGGCGCTGGCCTACGGCCTCGCCGATCACATCATGAGGAGGTGAATATGGCGAGAAACATGCGTGTCTGTTCGTTCTGCGGTCGTAGCTCAAAAGAAGTCAAGCGACTGATCGACGGTCCCGGGGTCGCCATCTGCGAGGATTGCATTCAGACTTGTGTACACATTCTTAAGTCCAATCCCAGCGGTGATGATAAATCAAGCGGGAATCTGGATGAACTACCTACCCCAAAAGAGATACACGAGTACCTCGACGATTATGTAATCGGTCAGGATGATGCAAAAAAAATATTGTCTGTCGCTGTCTACAACCACTACAAGCGAGTGAAATTCCAGGATCGTTTTCAAGAAGACGGTCTGGAAATGGATAAGTCCAATATCCTGCTGATCGGTCCCACCGGAACCGGTAAAACACTGCTGGCCAAAACACTTGCAAGAAAACTAAAAGTACCGTTTGCGATTGCGGATGCCACTACCCTTACCGAAGCAGGCTATGTCGGCGAAGATGTTGAAAATATTTTACTTAAGCTCATCCAGGCTGCAAACGACGACATAAGTGCCGCTGAGAAAGGTATTATTTTCATCGACGAGATCGACAAGATTGCGAAGAAAGGCGAAAACGTATCCATTACACGAGACGTATCCGGTGAAGGCGTACAGCAGGCTCTGCTAAAAATTATCGAAGGTACCGACGCCAGCGTCCCACCGCAGGGCGGTCGCAAGCACCCGAATCAGGAAATGATAAAAATCGATACACGCAATATTCTGTTTATTTGCGGCGGCGCGTTCGTCGGTCTCGATAAGATGATTGAAAAGCGTGTAAGTGCCCATCAGATGGGGTTTGGCGCCAAGCTCTATACAGAGCAGGACAAAGATACGGGAAAACTCTTCAAGCAGCTTCATCCGGACGATCTGGTCAAGTTTGGTCTGATTCCCGAATTCATCGGGCGTCTGCCAATCCATGTTGCACTGAACAGCCTCGGTAAAGAAGACTTGATGAGGATTCTCATCGAACCAAAAAACTCGATTGTCAGGCAGTACATCGCTTCATTGAAACTCGATAATGTCGAACTTGAGTTTTCAGACGAAGCAATTGAGGCAATTGCAGAAAAATCGATTGTTCAGAAGACCGGTGCACGAGGACTGCGCTCGATTGTCGAAAATATCATGATCGATATCATGTATACGCTTCCGTCGACTCCGGGGGTGAAAAAAGTGACCATTAACCGAGATACCGTTGAAAAATCGTTACAGCCGATTGTCGAAACCGAATCTGCGGAAACCGCCTAGGAGACTGTAATGTTCGTATATCCCGAAGTTCCTTCAAAGGTACTCGAGGCGATTCGTAATGCAACTGTTGCGATTGTCGTAGGACACGTAGGCCCCGACGGGGATTGTATCCATTCTCAAATCGCTGCCCAAAAGCTGTTGCAGAAGCTCGGAGTAGAAGCACATTTGGTAAATGCCGGTCCGTTTGCAAGAAAAGAGATCAAGCATTACGAACCGCTGTTTGCTCCCCACGTCGACAAGCAACTGTATGAACGCAGTCCTTTAGTCGTGATGGTAGACTGCTCCACGCTTGATAGAATCGGTTATATTGCCGAAGAGATCGAAGGCCTGACGATTCTTACGGTCGACCACCATTCTTCCGGTACTCAATTCAGTGACCTCAGCTATATCGTTCCCAAATCATATTCAACCAGTCTCAACATTATGCAGCTCTATAAGGCACTGGAAGTCGAAATCACCACCGAAATCGCAGGCCACATTTTCTTCGGACTTGCCACCGATACCGGATTTTTGAAATTCCTCGGCCCGTATAGAGGAGAGACTTTCTGTCTAATGGCCGAATTGGTTGATCTGGGAGTATCGCCTAACGATATTTTCAACCGCATGGAAGGCGGAAATACATTCGAATCTCAGCTTTTTCTTGCAAAACTTTTATTACAGGTAAAAAGCATGTTCGACGGACGGCTGATGATTGCCACCGAGACGAAAAACGACCTTCAACTCTACGGAATCGAAAACAGGCCGACCGATTCGCTCTATGCCCATCTGCTCGGAGTAGACGATGTGGAGGTTGTGCTGTATTTCAAAATTGTCGACAAGGATGTGTGGGAAGTCGGTATGAGAGCATCCCACTCCTCGGTAATCGATGTCGGGGCCATCGCCTCGAAATTCGACGGCGGTGGCCACCGCAGGGCTGCAGGAGCAACGATTGTAGGAACCTACGATCACATCCTCAAGCAGTTAGTCACAATTATCGACGAAGCTTTAAAGACAAATAGCTGAGCTGCATGTTTGTAAACTAGTTATTGTTTGCCGAACAGCATATTACGTGCCGACTGAGTTCAGTTGGCATTTTTATTGCTTATCCCTTTGTCCCGTTCGACAAAGGAGGTTCGTCATGTCAAGTCAAAGTCTTCAACGAATAGACCGTCTTACTGCTAGAGTGCTCGAGTACCAGGCATTGGTAAAAAAGACTAACCTGAACGCAAATGAGTTGCAAAAGCGGACTCAATTGGGCGATTACCTGATCCAAACGGTATGGCTTATCGCTTACCGCTATCCCGTGACGGTGAAGATCCTTGACGAAGAGGATGCTGCAGAATTCATCTTATGCTTTTATCGACGCATCCCGGTTCTTGTCAATGAGTTCCGCTATGAATATATTTCATTCGAAAGCTATCTGAAGAAAGTCGTGTTTTGGCAATCGAATTCGTTTCTCAAACGAAAACGAAGAAGGGAAAACCGATGTCCTTGCGACCCTAACGATCCCGAAACGATTCAACACCTAATCACCGACGACCAGTATCCCGGTTATGATTCTCCATATCGCAATGTCGCAAGCGAATCGCTAATCAGCGAGCAACCGGTATTATTCGGAACTGACGAAACTTGGGATTTTGATACTCGTATATGCAAATTACTTAAGAAAAGGATGAAAACTTCTCGAACACTCAAGAATCGTTTGCTTCAGTTGATTTTACTTTGTTGCGACCGTCTGAACGCACTTCAGATTGCCCAATTAGCGCACTTCTTATCTATCGAAGAAGACCGTCTAGCCCATTTGATTTCACAAGCTCTGGAAATCGGAGATCGCAGGATGCAAATCGATACTGAGCTTCGTCAGATTCGGGATGCACATTTCCAGGAATATCTAAGAAGCCAGGGAGAGATGGAAATGCTCGAATCGCTGTGCGCCGATGCGTATTATGTCGATCGGATGAGACGGCGTGCAGAGCGCGCTAAAGACCTGTTCGTACTACGCTGTAAAGAGAGCCGCTCAAGGCCTTCGGCGGTTACCCATGCCGCAGTAGCCGCCGTGTTGTCTATTCCCAAGGGAACGGTCGATTCGGGAATGCTCTCATTACGTCGGCTCCTGTATCAACTTATGGACGATAATGGGTAAATAGAGTATGTTCAAAGTATGGAGCTTCTGTTTGCCTCGAACAATCGGCATAAGCTGGAAGAAATAGCATTATTATGTAAACCTCATACGTGCATACTCCCGAAAGACGCCGGTCTGATCTTCGAATTCGAGGAAACATTCGATACATTTTACGAGAATGCCGCCGGCAAAGCACTACACCTTCATTCGCTTTGCAGACGGCCTGTACTGGCCGACGATTCAGGTCTGATCGTCGATGCTCTCGACGGGCGTCCTGGTGTTCATACTGCACGCTATGGAAGAGATATATTCGGCTATGAGTTATCTGCAGCACAAAAGAACACATTTTTATTGAACAATCTCAAAGGGATACCGATGGAAATGCGAACAGCCAGGTTTGTATGCGCACTAGCACTGGTTGTCTCGCCGACCAGAATCTTTATGATTCAGGAAACGGTCGAAGGGTTTATCGCCGAAACTCCCTACGGAAACGGCGGTTTCGGATACGATCCGGTATTTATCGTAGGAAATACCGGAAGAACCATGGCATCATTGAGCGAAACCGAAAAGAATGAAATCAGTCATCGCGGTCGTGCGGTACGACGGATGCTGGCAATCATAACAACACTTACACACGAGGAGAATATTCATGTCTGCTGAAAAAGCGAATACTACCATTGTGAGCCGCAATGAGGTTCCCGTATCCGACACCTGGGACCTACAGGCTTTGTACGTATCTGAATCGGATTGGCAAAACGACTATGACAAAGTAAAGCAGGCGGTTTTAGACGCCGACCGGTACAAAGGTACGCTCGACAAGTCAGAACAACACTTTATCGAAGCACTGAAGTGGCTCTACGGGACTTCGAGGATGGTTGAGAAAGTGTATCACTACGCATTTCTCACTCATGCCGCAGACGGTGGCGATAACACAAACCAACGCCGCCGCGGTATGGCAATGCAGTTATTGACTATGCTGCGTGCCGCGGTTTCGTTTTTCGATCCCGAGGTACAGGCAATCGATGAAGCAAAAGTCCGCTCCTGGATACAGAAACCGGAATTCGCCGATTACAAAGTCGCAATCGAAAAGCTCTTGCGTTTCAAACCCCACACGCTCAGCGAACCTGAAGAAAAAATCATGGCACTGCAGAGCGAGGTAGGAGACGCAGCCCAGGGGACATTCTCGGCGTTGACAAACGTCGATTTTGATTTCGGTGTCGTTAAAACACCGGAGGGAGACCTGCCCCTAACGCAAAGCACCTACAGTTCGTTTATGCAAAACCGCGATCGTCAGTTGCGCAAGACGGCCTATGCTCAATTCTATAAAACATACGATGCACACAAGCATACGATTGCCAATTTGTACGATGCAAGTGTAAAACAGGATATTTTTGCTTCAAAGGTAAGAAAATATCCGAGTTCACGCTCTATGTATCTGTTCCCCGACAAGGTTGACGAAAGTGTGTACGACAATCTCGTTTCGAGCGTTCATGAGGCATTCGATACGCTGCACAGGTATTATGATGTACGTCGGAGAATGCTCGGACTCGATAAGCTGGCCCACTATGATGTCTACGTGCCCATGGTCACAGGTATCGATGTCAGCCACTCGTACGATGAAGCCGTTGAAGTGATTTCGAAGGCTCTTGCCATTCTTGGCGACGAATATGTTTCGACGCTTCGCAAAGGCCTTACCGCAGATCGCTGGGTAGACCGTTACGAGAATAAGGGAAAGCGTTCCGGTGCATTCTCTTCCGGCAGTTACATGAGTAAACCCTATATCCTTTTGAACTACAAGGAAGACGTACTTAGAGACGTGTTCACCATGGCCCACGAAGGCGGGCATTCGATGCACAGCTATTACAGTTCTCGTAACAATCCCTATCCGAGTTACGATTACACGATTTTCGAGGCGGAGGTAGCTTCGACATTTAACGAACACCTGTTGGCCGATTATCTGTTCAAGAATTCCACGAGTCGCGAAATGAGCCTCTATGTGCTCAACAAGCAGCTGGACGACATAGTCGCTACGCTGTTCAGGCAGACGATGTTTGCAGAGTACGAGAAACTGGTTCACCAGCAGGTCGAAAGCGGAGAACCGATTACGGTAGATTCGTTACGCGCTATCTATCGCGGACTGCTACAAGCCTACTTTGGCAAGGATGTTGAACTCCCGGCTGAAAGTGATCTTGAATGCTTGCGCATACCCCACTTCTATAATGCATTCTATGTTTATAAATATGCAACGGGGATTTCGGCATCGATGGCCTTAGCCGATATGGTGATGCACGGAACTACAGCCGACCGCGACCGCTACCTTCAGTTCTTGAAATCGGGCGGTTCCTGCTACCCGATCGATTCGCTAAAGAAAGCGGGAGTCGACATGTCCTCGCCCGAACCGGTTCGGATGGCGACGAAACGTTTTGCTCATATACTTGCTCAATTTGAGAAGCTTGCCGAAATTTAAACGACTGGCAACGAATGTTATACACAAAGCCTTCGCAGTCGTTTGCTGCGAAGGCTTTTTTACTACTAACCGATTGAAGGATAAAAATTATGGAACCAAAGACACCGATTTCATGGGTATTACGTGATAAGAAGCCACACGATCTGACAAAAATCAAAGAGATTTTTTCAGTCGAACAAGCTCGAAAGGCACGCCGGTTTCATCGACAAATACCAGGGTATAAAATCAGTCCGCTAAAAGCTCTGCCTAATCTTGCACTCATGATGGGAGTCGGTGGAATCTGGATCAAAGACGAAGCGAACCGTCTTGAGTTGAACAGTTTCAAAGTGCTTGGAGGTTCGTACGCCCTTTATCGATTCATCCAGGAAAAGTTAGGGATACCCGGAGAAGATACTAGTTTCGCATACCTTAAGTCGAAAGAAGTAAGAGAACGATTAGGGGATATAACCTTTGCCAGCGCAACAGACGGAAATCACGGCCGGGGAATCGCGTGGGCTGCTAAGCAACTCGGTTTTAAATGTGTTATTTATGTCCATAGCGAAACGAGTGTCAGACGCATCGATGCAATCAAAAGCAACGGTGCAATCGTCAAAGTAGTCGAAGGCAATTACGACGACGCAGTCGAACAAGTCATTATCGATGCAAAAACGTATGGATGGGATATCATCAGTGATACCAGCTGGGATAATTATACAAAAATTCCAACATGGATCATGCAAGGATATCTGACGATGCTGCTCGAAGCCCAAGAACAATTCAGCGGTCAGGGAATCGTTAAACCGACTCACATCTTTGTCCAGGCGGGAGTCGGGGCATTAGCCGCATCGGTAATCGGGTACTACCACAGCTTGTTCGGGAATAAGGCTCCCGTCTGTGTCGTGGTGGAACCCGATAAAGCCCCATGCCTGTATGAAAGTGCACTGGCCAACGATGGAAAGCCACACACCATTGGAGGTTCTCTGAATACGATCATGGCCGGTCTGGCGTGCGGCGAGCCCAGCCCCATCGCATGGGAAGTATTGAAAGAGACTGCAGACGCATTCATAACCGTTCCCGATTATATTGCAGCGAAGGGAATGCGAGTCTATGCAACACCGCTAAAGGGTGATCCGTTTATCGTCAGCGGAGAAAGCGGAGCCGTTACTCTAGGAGCAATGATTTCAATTCTCAAGCAAAACGGACTCGAACCGCTCAAAGAAGCCCTCAATCTAGACCAAAACAGCCAGGTGCTCTTTATAAACACCGAAGGCAACACCGATCCGATCCATTTCAGACAGATTATTTGGGAAGGTTCTAACCCTGTTCCGAAGGAATGTTGGTCCAATCTGTAACAAGCGATTTTCACTATCGCAGACGGTAAAAATGGTATTGACTAACCTTCTCCAATGGTGTAGTTTGTGTCCTGTCAGTTTTTGCGGCAGTGGTGGAATTTGGTAGACACGCTAGCTTGAGGTGCTAGTGGCCGAGAGGTTATGCTGGTTCAAGTCCAGTCTGCCGCAAAAATGCAAACCCTTATCATGTACATGCATGGTAAGGGTTTTTTTATCAAAAGGAATGACGCTATAAAGATTGATTATATACTAGGTTAAGACTAAATTAGCCTAAATTAGCTAATTTTAACATTGTACGATAGCTAATTTGATAGTATTGTAAATAAGAATTAGCTTTTTCAATTATCCACATGAGAGGTGTGTGCATGCATGTGACATCCACAGAGATCAAGAATAATTTGGGAAAATATCTAAAGATTTGTAAGAATGAACAGGTCCTCATCACCAAGAATGGGAAAAAATATGCACTGCTGCTCTCTTATCCCGACAACGAGTCAACCTCGTCGATTGGAGAATCCAAACTGGTATATGGTACCAATCCCAAGCAAAATCAATTCATTACTTACAAAGAGTTTTTGGAAATCACAGAAAACAGCGAACAGCGTTTTGAACTGATTGATGGACGAATATATCTTCTCGGTTCACCAGGTTATACTCATCAAGACATTCTGGGGAATTTATATATAGTCTTTTGGCAATACTTTAAGGAACATGAAGCATGCAAACCATTTTTATCTCCGTTTGATATCGAACTTTTCAGATAACCGATGCAAGCAATTCGATTACTTATGGAAGACGATACGAATGTCGTACAACCCGATCTCATGGTGTTGTGCAACTACAAGAAAGACATCAACGAACAAGATCGTTATAAAGGTACGCCTACCCTCGTTGCCGAGATACTTTCCAATTCGTCAAGGGGCAAGGATCAGGTAAAGAAACTGGATCTCTATATGGAAAGCGGAATTGAGGAATTCTGGCTCATCGATCCGAAATACCAGACAATTACAGTCCATCTGTTTAAAGATTATGATATTACATACTCAAAACAGTACGCGCTCGGCCAGACAGCCTGTTCACAGTGTTTTCATAATCTCGCTGTCGATTCTACTACCATATTTACCTAGGTCGGTTTTTACCGTCATTCAAGAACCAATGCAACTTTCGTGCCGAGCTATAGCGTATTCTCAGATCTGGCTTTAAAAGCCGATTAGGGAAATAGGCTGGTTACCGTCCGTTCGAATCAGGTCATGAATACGGAGAACAACATTGAGTACACTATTACAGCGACAAGAGACGGACTAAACAGAAATACTCGTAAGGATCGAAAACTCAGGCCAAGGTATGAAGATATTCATATTGCATGGATTCGCTTTCCTCATGTTTTCCATGCAGGAGTCGATCTGAGATACTATTCAGTCGATTACCGAGCTGCTTGAGAATTCGTTTGCGTTCCTTCGTAGCTTTCCTTAATCAGGGAGTACGAATATTGCGATTGCCGCGTACGCGGTGACAATCTCCTTTTGGCCGAGGATTCTCGTTATACCGATGAGTAGCTAAACTGAAAGTGTTCACATCGAGAACATGATCGTTGCTCGTATGGTACTATAACCGAATATGGAAAATCCCTCCAACCTGTCTATCTGATATGGATTGAGCTTGAATGTATCGATCTTCAATACCCAGCGTATCAACAATCCGATTCGACCTAGCCGGGTTTCGTTTTCTTTCGCATCGATTACCACAGAACATTCATACAGACCAAACGTAGTATTTCAGTTATATTCTCAGTATGGATAAACCGATGCAGCAAGACGTGCGTACCGTCGAAGAATACATCATGGCATTAGCAGAGTGCGATAGGGAGTCTTTCGTACAGCTCAGAAATGTTATCGTACAAAACCTACCCGAAGGATTTGAAGAACAGCTATCATATAACATGATCGGCTACGTAGTGCCGATAACGGTCTACCCGAAAGGCTATCACGTAAAAAAAGGCGAGCCTTTGCCATTTATTGCAATCGCATCACAGAAACACCATATTTCGCTCTACCATATGGGCCTGTACGGCGATAACGAACTATTGCGGTGGTTTATCACCGCATACGCAACACAAGTACCAACAAAACTCGACATGGGCAAAAGCTGTATTCGCTTTAGAAATCCAAAGCATATACCCTACTCGCTTATCGGAGAACTCTGTCAAAAAATGACTGTCTCTGAGTACGTTTCATTGTATGA
>JAAYDK010000354.1 GCA_012729295.1 Spirochaetales bacterium
CATCCGTACTCCATTGTGCAACAAAACGGTATCCTGAAGATTCTGTATCGCCATAGCTTCTGCCTCCTAAGAAAAATGTATGTCCCTCGATTCGAATATACATGGTCAAAACGGATTTGTCCAACCACATGATTTTTGCACAAAGCAATTAGAAAATATCTATCGATATATTTTGACCCATTGCCTGTTACGCTGCATCTATGCTAGGATGCGCTTGCATATAAGTAATTTATATCGATATATTACTATTGATAGCTCTGAAAAGACAGGGCATGCAGATGTTGTGACAAGCTCCCTAACGGAGTAAATTAACATAATGGATACGAATAAGGAGTACCCAATGAAAAGACAATCTTGGATCTTATTAGTCGTGATGGTTTTGGTTCTGGCAATCGCTTTTACCGGATGCTCCAAGAAAGAAACTCCGGCTGCAACCACTACCGCACAGGCTGCACCTGCGGCAGTACAGGCCGCTCCCGCTACACAAACTGCTCCCGCCGCTGCTCCGACTCCGGTGAAACCGGCTCTCGATAAAGATGCAGTGCTTCTTTCGGCCGCTAAGACATACTTTACACAGTTGTCTCAAGGCAACAACATGATTTCCGCAAAGGATCTCAAAGCAGCACTCGACGATAATCCGGACGTATTGTTTATTATCGACATCAGAAGCGCGAAAGACTTTGAAACCAGCCACATCTCGGGTGCTTATCATAGCGAATGGGCAAAGCTCGGAGAAGTAATGGAAAAGATTCCGCAGAACCGTCAGGTCATCGTGGCGTGCTACTCGGGACAGAAAGCCGGTCAGGCAGTCGCCACCCTGCGTCTTGCTGGATTCACCAATGTAAAATCCTTGATGAGCGGTATTAACAATGGCTGGAAAGCGGCTGAGTTTGCTCTTGAAGGAACCGGCATGAATGCACTTGCAGATCAACCTAGCGTTTCTTCTGCTAAAAATGAAGAGCAAGAAATTCTCTGGGCGGCGGCTAAGGAAAATTTCGTAAAAGTCGGTACCGAAGGCAACCGCTTCATCCAGGGTCAGGAACTTTACGATCAGCTTGAGGCTAATCCCAAGGCTTTTAAAGTCTTCGACATCCGCAGCAAAGAGGATTTCGAAAAAGGCCATATCGCAGGTGCGGTCCATTCCGTTTGGGCTCAATTCGGCAACGTTCTCGATACTCTCGACAAGAGCGACCGAATCGTAGTAGCCTGCTATTCGGGTCAGACATCCGGGCAGACGGTCGGTATCTTGCGTGCTCTTGGGTTCTCCAATGCCTATACGCTGGCTTCCGGCATCCCGAACGGCTGGGTCGCGAAGAACCTTCCGCTCGTACAGTAACACATGTAATACGGGAAAATCTCGATAGATTTTCCCATTGGAAGCTGATGGGGTCTGGTGGCTCCCGCGGTCTTCAAAACCGTTGGCTGCTAATACTGCAGCGGTAGGTTCGATTCCTGCCTCTTCCGATAGCTTATGAATCGATTCGCAACGATACCTCAAGTGGAGACCATAGTCTCCGATATACTGTTAAGCCGCTGGATTTCTGTATTGGGCCGTCCGGTCGTGCTTGATGAAATCAGAACTGTCATCGCAGAAATCCGCAAAGGATTGAAAGAAAAAGGCGACAAATTCGATATAGATAGAACAACTATCGTACGTCTGGTAGACGAACGATGTGGCAAGCTGGCCCTTCAGATTCCCCGTAGGGTAATCAACGGTACCGGTATTTTAATCCATACAAACCTGGGTCGCAGCCCCATTTCGGAATCAACTTGGAATAATGCGCTGGAATCGAATTGCAGGTACGCTACGGTCGAATTTAATCTCGAAACTGGCAAACGAGGAAATCGTGCAGAATTGATGACGAGAATTCTGCAAAAGATGACCGGTTGCGAGCACGGTATCGTAGTTAACAATAACGCAGCAGCTATGTTCTTACTGCTTGCTTCGATTGCCAAGGGCAAGCGTGTTTTGGTAAGTCGCGGAGAGCTCGTACAAATAGGCGGCGGATTCAGAATCCCGGAAATTCTTGCCCAATCTCAGGCGACTCTTGTCGAAGTGGGAACCACCAACATCACGACTATCGACGATTATTTGGATAATATCGACGATCAGAGTGCGATGGTCCTAAAAGTACACCGAAGCAATTTCGCTATCCGCGGCTTCACGAGAGAGGTGTCGGTAGATGCGCTGGCAGCTCGACTCCCGAAACATGTGTTGCTTGCAGTCGACCAAGGATCGGGTGCGACCGAAGATACGGTTCCCGGAGAAACCAGTATTCGAAAACTCTTCGAACAAGGGGCTCACATTGTAACCTTCTCGACAGACAAGCTGCTGGGTTCTGTCCAAGCGGGAATCATATGCGGAAAACAATCGATCGTAGAATCGATAGCACAACACCCGCTTTACCGCGTTGTACGGCCGGGGAAAACTGTTCTTACGTTACTCAGGCAATCATTGGTTGACCGAATCAACAAAATACCCGCTATCACCGAACGATTTGCCCGCCGTACGCCCGATGATTTGCTCAGAATGGGACAAAAAATTATCGATGCATTGCATGATTCGAGAGCATCGATTGTTCCATCCACCATGTACTGGGGAGGAGGCAGCAGCCCTGATGAAGCTATCGATGCTATGGCAGTGCGTATCGAGCTGCCCGGTTGTGCTTCGTCTGTAGCAGCTTCGCTCAGGAAGGAACCGATTCCTGTTATCGCATATGTTTCCGATGACGCGCTCATGATTAATTTAGGAGCTGTCTTCGATGATGAATTGGACTGTATCGCAACTTCATTAAAATCGGTCTTGGAGAAGTTGTCGTGTACATCATAGGAACTGCAGGTCATGTCGACCACGGAAAGACCTCGCTGGTAAAAGCGCTTACCGGAAAAAATACCGACAGCCTGAAGGAAGAACAACGCCGCAAGCTGACGATAGACCTTGGATTCGCACGCCTGACGGCTCCAGACGGCTCGTGTATCGGTGTCGTCGATGTTCCCGGTCACGAACGATTCATCAGGAATATGGCGAGCGGAATTTGGGCCTTGCAGTGTGCTCTGCTAGTCGTCGCGGCCGACGACGGATGGATGACCCAGACACAAGACCACGCCCTGCTGCTTAAGGGGATGGATGTCCCGGCGATTATCGCAGTCATCACCAAAATCGATCTGGTAAGCAAAGAACGCTCTCTAGCGGTCTGCGCGGATGCGCTCTCCAGATGCAACAAGATATTTTCTATTCCGTGTGCTTCGGTTTTAGTCAGCGCGACTACCTTGGAAGGAATGGATACCCTTCGTTCTACAATTTTTGAAACCCTAAAAAGAGGGGAACCGCGGGCGTGGCCTTCATGCATGTATATAGACCGAGTCTTCTCTTTAACCGGCACGGGCACCATAGTGACGGGCAGCCTCATGGGCAGGCCTATTCGTGAAGGCGATCAGGCAATGCTGCTGCCCGGATATCAAACTATAAGAATCAGATCAATCCAGAGCCACGATAATACCGTAAGTCAGGCAGAGACTTGCACGAGAACTGCGTTGAACATCCAAGGCGTGAAACAGGAACTTGTTGAAAAAGGGATGGTGATTACTCAGGAAAGCCAATCGTTTTTTGTAGCTACCGAGATGATTGTTCTGATTACCGGTATTATCGAACGCACGACAATTCGTAACCATCAGATGGTTCTTGCAGTATTCGGAACAGACCATGTCGAGTGTCGGTTACATGTTATCGGGACTACCACAAGCAAGGTCGATACTACCTGCATCGTCGCCCGTATGAGCTGTAATAAACAGGGAGTATGGTTCTGGCAACAACGAATCGTTTTCATGCAGCCAGGCGGAAGTTCGGTGATTTGTTACGGCACGATTCTTTCGGATACCCGGATTCCCCGTCATAAGATTAAGAATCTAGCTCACTGGATTTATGCTGAACGTGTTCTACCGACAGTCTGCTTTGATAAGGATTTATTCAGTCTATTTTCAAACGGATATGGATTGTATGAGAAGGCACACGATGAACAATTATTTTTACTGGGAGAAACCTATCGCAAAATCGGCTCCTGGTACGTCGAATTACCCCTCTATGACTCGATAAAAGAGCAGATGCTGGAATTCGCAAAACGGCCGAACGGGATTTCGTCAGTTCTGATTTCCCAACAGACGAAATTAGACCAGGCTCTTATCGAAGAAATAGGGAATCATCTGGTACAAAGCGGACTCTTGCATCGCTCAAAATCGACGCTGACCTTCGTTTTGCCAAAAACAGATACGCGTTCCGATGATGCAAAAGCATTGTATCAACGGATAGCCCAAGCCGGTTTCTACGGTATCGAGACAAAAATTTTGGCGAAAAACGAGCGTGGCGCTCTAAGCGAGTTGCTTCGGGAAAAAGCAGTCGTCATTATCGGTGAATTCCTTGTCTACACTACAGAAACTTATCATGC
>JAAYDK010000355.1 GCA_012729295.1 Spirochaetales bacterium
CCTTCGAACTGATAACCTGCCAATTCCATCCGCTTGAGGCTGTCGACTATTGCTTTGGTCCGGCTGTCGTCCTTTTTAATCGAAGGTTCGTACTGCTGGATTCTTTTAAGTACCATCGCTCTTCCTGCGACCTCGCTCATCAGCAGCCTACGCTCGTTTCCCACCAGTTCGGGATTGATGTGTTCGAACGATTCGGGATTTTTGGAAATTCCGTCGATATGCATCCCACCCTTGTGGGTAAACGCACGGAGGCCCACATACGGCATGCCATCGGGAATCCCTACGTTTGCAATCTCTGCAACAGAACGGGCAATCAGCGTCAGCTTAGCCAAAGAATCCTCACACAATACTTCATATCCCATCTTCAGCTGTAAAGACGGAATCATAGCCGCAAGATTGGCGTTGCCGCATCGTTCGCCGAAACCGACCAGAGTTCCTTGGACGTGTCTGGCACCCGAATCGACGGCCAGCAGCGATGATGCATCCGCACAGGATGAATCGTTATGGGTATGGATACCTACGATGACGTTTGCCTGCATCGAATCAACAAGCTCCACGATTTCTGCAGTTGCCCGTGCAACGAATGACGGAAGCGAACCGCCCCGCGTATCGCAGAGTGCAACGGTTGTCGCTCCGGCCTGGATGGCACTTCGAACCGTCTCTATCGCATACTCACGATTTAATCTATAGCCGTCGAAAAAGTGCTCTGCATCGAATATGACCTGCTTACCCTGAGCAACAAGGTAGGCAATCGTATCGCCGATCATCTGCAGATTTTCCTTCAGTGTGGTCCGGATGATATCGGTTACTTGGAAATCCCAGCTTTTACCGAAAATCGATACGACATCGGTGCCGGCCGTCAGCAGATGCTTGGTCCCCAGATCTTCTTCGATAGGGATTGAAGCTCTCCTGGTAGAACCGAATGCAACAAGCTGTGTGTGAGCTAATTTTAGCTTTGCCGCTTCCTTAAAAAACTCCAGATCTTTGGGATTGGAACCGGGGTTCCCTGCTTCGACATAGTCTACTCCCAGTTCGTCCAGTAGTTTTACAATCTTGAGCTTGTCCAGCACTGAAAAGGAAATCCCTTCGGCTTGAGCCCCGTCACGCAGGGTTGAGTCGAACAGAAATACCCGTTGGTTATTCGTCATGGAGATTCTCCTTGGTAACGTCTTCCTTTACGGTACCGGTTGTTTTCATATCACGCAGTACGGCTTCCTTGGGCAATGCTTCCCATTGCTGTGAGGAAATCAGCTTTTCTTCCGCTTGAATATGTTCGGAATCCTCAATCATCCTGTTGACCGCGGCTAAAAGGCCTTGCATGCTTGCTTCGATAATATCGGTGCTGACTCCACGTCCGCGATACACACCTCGAAAATCGCTGATCTTCACCAATACTTCCCCGAGAGCATCACGGTGTTCGGTAACCGCACGCAGCTGATAATCTTCAAGCACGAACGGATGCTTGATAATTCGCTCGACTGCTTTGAAACAGGCATAAATCGGTCCGGTAGCCATCTCGACGGCCTGCATCCGCTTATCGTCGCGTTTGAGGGAAACGCACGCGGTAGCCGTCATGTTGTTTCCGCTATTGACGACAAAAGAATCCAATTCATAAATCTTCGGAGCGGCATGCGTACCGCTTTCGACGAGCGCCACCAGATCACGATCGGTTATTTCTTTCTTCTTATCGGCTACGTTCTTGAAATCAGCAAACAATTTAGCTGCCATATCCGAAGTAAGCGAATAACCGAGTTCTTCCATTCGCTTGACAAATGCATGTTGACCCGAATGCTTACCGAGAACCATCGTAGTCATCTTCATACCGATCGACTCGGGCGTCATGATTTCATAGGTCTTTGCATTTGCCATCATTCCATGCTGGTGAATGCCCGATTCATGTGCAAACGCGTTGGCCCCTACAATCGCTTTGTTCGGTGCAATCGGAACTCCGGTAATCGAGGAAAGCAAGCGGCTCGTCTTATATAATTCTTCGGTCTTGATGCGATAATCGAAATCGTACGAATCGCGCCGGGTCCGGATTGCCATCACCAATTCTTCGATTGCCGCATTGCCAGCCCGTTCTCCGATACCGCATACGGTACATTCGACTTGGCGTGCTCCGGCTTGTATGCCCGCAAGCGAATTGGCGACTGCCAGACCCAGATCGTTATGGCAGTGCACCGAGACGACGGCTTTGTCGATATTCGGAACCTTATTCATTACCGTCGAGATAATCTGGCCGAACTCCGTCGGCGTGGTATAACCAACGGTATCGGGGATGTTGATGAAACCTGCTCCCGCATCTATTGCGGCCTCGATGATCCTACATAAATAATCGAGGTCGCTGCGCGATGCGTCTTCTGCAGAAAACTCGACTTCAGGACACATGTTCCTCGCATAGCGCACCATGTCGACGGTCTGCTCGTATACCCGTTGGCGGCTCATCTTAAGTTTGTATTCCAAATGCAGGTCGCTCGTGGCAATGAAGGTATGGATGCGCGGCTTTCGGGCCATCTTTACTGCGTTCCATGCAGCATCGATATCCTTTTGCAATGCTCTTGCCAGCGAAGCCACGGTACAATTTTTCAGTGTCTTTGCTATTGCCTCGACCGACGCGAAGTCCCCCTGCGAAGCGA
>JAAYDK010000356.1 GCA_012729295.1 Spirochaetales bacterium
ATACAGAGTGGCTGGGATCAAAATTCACACCAAGGTGATCACTCTGTATTACAGAGAAAATCTTTCTCCAATTTGACGGAGAGGTAAAGAGATTCTGCCCGCCAGGCCATTGGTCTGATCCAAACAACATCGGGCAGTTTTCAATGGCAACCTTAACCCCCAAGCTTTCTGCATAATCCATGAGTGGAGGCCACACCTTTTTTACTTCTTCAATGTTTTCTTCAACTGTTTTTGTTTGATCTCGTCCGATGAAGGTCGTAACTAGATTTACGTTAAGCATCTTGCTTGCTCTCATTACGGCTTTCAGATGTTCGATGATGAAAGTTTGCTTTTCCTTATCAGGATCCAATGTATTCGGATAATAGGCCAATGAAGAAATTTCGACTCCGGTATCCTTACATTTTTTCAAGATACGTGTCGCTGTTTGTTCATCTAAATTTTTTACATCTATGTGGCAGACACCGCTATAACGTCGTTCGGCTTTGCCTTGTGGCCAGCATGCTACTTCAACGCAGTCATAGCCATAGTTTACCGCAACATCGATCACCTCATCAAAAGTCCAACCATCCAGTATCGCAGAGACAAACCCAATTTTCATACAAGCATTCTCCAGTTAAATATCACAGGAAATCGATTTCCCGATTCTTGAGGATTCAAATGCCACATCAATAACCTTCATGACACGTAGGGATTCTTCTGGTTTTACAAAAAGTTCTGCCTTACCGTTCAAGGCTTCATAATAATTAAAATAGAAATGCTGCCAATCCTGGGCGATCTTAGGGACCTGGATACGTTCGATAGTGTGCTCCGGTCGCGGTTTCATTGTTCTAGTAGCGGAAGTAGGTTCATGTGCCGGTTCTTTTGGTCCCCAGTGATCGACCAAATGAAGACCCCATTCCATCTCTTCGACAATTCCTCTCACTATCTGACCTTCTCCGTCGAGATCCTTAATATCCAAACATCCGCCTGAACCTAGTACATGCCAGCGAGGATAAGAAATAAATGCAGAGGTGAATACTTCGATAAGAGCGGACAAACCGTTCTCAAATCTCAATTCGATTATCAGGTTGTCATCGACTTCGTACTTCAGGTTCAATAAATCGGCATAGACTGAAACAACCTTGGACGGGATAAGGCAAAGTAGCTGATCGATTTGGTGAGGACCCCAGTCAAGCAGCATCCCTCCGCCGTTTTTCTTTACTCTTCTCCAGTCACTCGGGATACCGTTGCTGCCGTCAACCCTACTTTCTACGCGGAACACCTCACCCAGAGTTCCTTCAGAGATTACGTTCTTCACCATCAGGAAATCCCCGTCCCTACGTCTATTCTGGTGAACGGTAAACAGTTTGTTATTCTTTTTGCTTGCCGCGATCATCTGTTCAATCTCATCAGCGTTAAGAGAAACAGGTTTCTCGCATATCACGTTTTTCCCAGCATCGAGAGCAGCAAGCACCAATGCAAGATGCGAGTCGTTCGGCGTGCTTACAAGAACAGTGTTGAAACTGTCATCTTTCAAGAATTCGTCAAGGCTGTCATAGGATGTAAGCCCCAATCCCTTAACAAACTCACGCCTGGAAGCATCGACGTCATAGGCTGCAAGAACCTGAAAATTATCTGTTTTCGGAAGTATTTTCTTATAATGATAATATCCCATGTAACCAAAACCAATAATTCCAATCGTTACGTTCATAATTGAATCTCCAAGAAATATTTTTTTTTAATTTAAAAGAAGTTAATTGCTACGACTTTATTGCACCGGTAAGCACACCATTTATGAACGCCTTCTGGAAAAGAAGGAATACAAGCAATGGCGGGAGCATGAGCAATACGGCCCCTGCCGCCTGTATGGTTATGCGTTCACCATACTGCCCCACGGAGTTTGCCAACACGACAGTCAGCGGCTGCCTACTTGTTTTTGGAATTATGACGAGCGATCTTAGCAAATCATTCCAAACCCAAAGAAAATCAAAAATCGCTAACGACCCAATCGCTGACAAGGATAAGGGAAAAATTATTTTAGAATACGTCGTCCATTTCGAACATCCGTCGATCTCTGCGGCTTCTACCAAATCATTTGGCAGAGAAAGCATGAAGGATCCGACCAAAAAGACGCCAAATGGAATAATGTTAGCCACGTGGCTTAACCAAATACCCGGATATGTACTTTGCAAATTCAATGTTTTCAGAATGATCAGGTTGGGAAGTAATGTTATCTCGGCAGGAATAATTATCAGAGCACAAATCAAAGAAAAAAGTTTTTTCCCGTGTTTAAGCTTACCAAAAATAAATCCGAAAGCGGTCATTGAACAAACGATAATTGCAAAGAAAACAGAGGGGATAGCTATCAATGCGCTATTTTTCAATGCCATTAAGAATTTTGAATCCGAGACCATTGTCTTGAAATTGCTTAGGGTAACGACTTTTTCAGATAAAACTTTCCACCACCCGGAACCGACAGCATTGGTATACGGCCTGAACGAGTTGACGATGACACCAAATAGAGGGAGCATCCAGATTACTGCACAGGCAATAAACAGAACATAAGATATGATGGTTTTTGTCGTTCTTCTATAATTCATCTATCTTCAACTCCTCTCTTTTGAATCCAATTATTTATTCCATAGACTCCGAAGACTATTACACTCATGACAACGACAATAGCGGCACCATAGTGAGGCTTGTAGAATGAGAAGGTTTGCTCATAGAATAACAACGCCAATGTTATACTCTGATTGGCAGGACCACCATTTGTCATGACTTTAACAATATCAAATACCTTTAGGACGCTTACGAGCAGTGTCGTTATAAGCATGTACATTTGAGGATGAATTTCAGGCAATATTATTTTGAAGAGTCGGGTGACCCGAT
>JAAYDK010000357.1 GCA_012729295.1 Spirochaetales bacterium
CACGATTGTCGAAGGTATCGTAAACGATTTGCAATACGAGGAACCGGCGGTAAACGTCATGAACCATGCTTATATCGGCCACGTACCTTCAACGGTCGCCGTCGAAGTTCCCGCAATAGTCGGTAAAAATGGTCTGTCTCCAATCGCATTCCCCGATTACCCAAAAGGCTTCGGAGCGTTGTTGCGCAACTACAGCGGGGTATACGATCTGGTTGCAGAAGCCATACTGACAAAGAACAAGCAGTATGTGATCCAGGCCTTGCTTGCATGTCCGATCGTCGACACGTGTAGAGATATTCCCGAACTCGTACAGGTGATGATCGAACGGCAAGAGAAATATCTGGGGTATCTCAGCTAACTATTCTGCTTGTTGGCAGATACACCGATGGTTTTAAACGATCGGTCTTTTTATCCATAACCCGTGATAGAGGGTGTCTAGCGACTTTGCTCCTGCCTGGATGATTTCGTCGTGAGCTTGTTGGAAGTAGAAATCGAGCGTTTCGCTTTGATGGGCGTCTGACGAAAGGAGCAACGGAATCCCTAATGCGACTGCTTGGCGTATGATGGAGTTCGAAGGGTATGTTTCGTTCGTTTTGCCGCGAGCCAAACCGCCCGTATTGACTTCCATGCGTACATGGTTGCGTGCAAGGCTTTGTAAAAACGGTGCCACAAGTTCCTGATACCAGGCCTCTTGAGCGTTGAAGTAGCGATTACCTTCATTGAGTTTCTTAATCGCATCGCAATGACCAAAAAAGCTGAAACGATGTTGCTCTACCATGAGAGTCTGTAGATGCCAGAAATGGGAAACCATGTCCTTGATGTTACCGGAAAATCGACAATCGAGGATTTTTTCAAAATCTTCCGGTCGATAATCAATTGAGAGATACCCGAATTCGTCGTTACAATACATCACGTGAAGCGATCCGATTGTGAAGTCTAATCGATCAGCGTATTCTGAACCCGCCATTTCGTTCGATTGCTCCAAATAATCCAATTCCAGACCTGCATAGATTTCAATACGGTCCTTATAGGCTGCCTTCAACTCGTAAATCGTCTTCAGATATGAATCAAAATCCTCGCTTCTGAGGTGACCTTCGTCGTCGAACGGTACCGGTGCGTGACAGGAGAACCCTAGTGCGTTAAAATTCAGCGACAATGCTTTCAGTACATACGCTTCAAGTGATTCTTGTCCGTCGTCCAGATAGCAGTGGGTATGAAAGTTAGAAAATCTATACGTTTTATCCATGCCGGTATAGTACCGAATCGCACAAAATTATTGAAGTGGCGACTCTCTACAGATTTGCAGTTATCATGAACGTCAGCGTATCGGTATAGGTTCCCGTTCGGTAGCTGCCGCTTTCAGGAGTTACCAACATCGATTTGCTAAGATCGTATAACCCATTGTCATCGACAAGCGCAGTCGGCACTCCATTGATTACGGACACGTGGCCATTCCCATAATCAAGAGTCATCGTATAGTTGATCGTGTTTGAACTGCCCGATGTGTGTACGAGTTTCAATCCGTTTGCACTAGTGACCGTTAATTGAACTGGTTCATTTCCCTCGTAACGATAAGGAATAGCGTTTTCTACGCCAGTGGTAATGGTGGCATTCCCAACTCCTTCGTTAACGGTAAGCACCGAGTAGGATTCGACTTGCGTATATAAATATAATTCTTCGGGTGCAATTGATGAAAAAGCCGTAGAAGCGTATGAGCTAATCCATAACAGTACAAGAAGCATTATGATGAATTTTTTATTTTCGACCGATTTCATAGCTGGCGATGTTCCTTTTGGTAACTTGCGCATAATCTATCAAAAAACTCCTACTTATGTCAATAGTTGTGAATATGAATTTTATCATCATCTACACTAATATAAAGAATTTTTAAAAAATTATAAGGCAAGGAAATAAATATTTAATAAAACAAATTTATGTCATTTTATAAAGATAAAATCTGTATTATAAATGGTGATATAGTCACATCTAACATGTAAAATAAAGCTACATAAGACATATGTGAGCGACTCATCGTCAGATTGAGTGTGTCGGTTTCAATCGAGTATGATATGATACGGATATGAACAAGGAGCGCTCATGGAATCAGGATCTTCAACAGCAAAGAAAAAACTCACATATGCAATGATCGGCGGAGGCCCTGGAGCTTTTATCGGCGATGTACATCGGACAGCCGTCAGGATTGACGATCAGGC
>JAAYDK010000358.1 GCA_012729295.1 Spirochaetales bacterium
AAGACGTTCGAATGTCCGTTCCTGCAATACTCGAAGCAACTTAACCTGAGTCGATTGGTTTATTTCGCCAATTTCGTCGAGAAAGAGAGTACCTCCATCTGCTAGCTCAAACCTTCCCTTTCGGGATGAGACCGCTCCGCTAAATGCTCCCTTTTCATGTCCGAACAGTTCGTCTTCGAGGAGAGTTTCGGCAAACGACGCGCAACTTACTTTGATAAACGGGCCCTTGGCCCGAACAGACATGTGATGGATGGCATCAGCGACAAGTTCTTTCCCTACTCCACTTTCACCGGTAATAAGCACGCTCGCCTGAGCGTCCGCCACCTGCTTTACACGTTCCATCAGGCGGATCATCTTTTCGCTTTTGCCGATAATTTTTGTCGATCCCGTTTTCCGCTTCAACTGTTCAAGTTCACGTTTTAACGCTTCATGCTGGTCATAGAGGTCTCGATTTGCAAAAGCCCTGCGTATCATCAAAAACAGTCGGTCAAGATTCAACGGCTTTGTCACAAAATCAACGGCCCCGTTACGCATCGCATCCACAGCCGATTCGATGGTACCATGTCCAGTAAGAATGATTACGGGCATCATGGGATACGAAGAAACAATCCGTTTAAGCAAATCCTGTCCTGATATACCCGGCATTTTTAGGTCGCTGATAACCAAATCAACCGAAGTATTCGTAACTACATTCCAAGCTTCATCGCCATCAGCTGCTAAAACGACCTCATAGCCTTCGTCCTCCAGTGCAATCTGAAGTCCGTTGCGAATGTTCTTTTCGTCGTCAGCTACCAGTATCGTCCGTTTCATACGCCTCACCTTTGTCTTCAATCGCCATCCGTTCGCTCTTCGGAACCGGTAATAATATGGTAAACGTCGTTCCCTCACCTAGTTGGGATGTGACATTGATCTCTCCATGATGCTCTTTGATTACTTTAAACACCATCGTCAGGCCAAGACCCGATCCGGTTGGTTTAGTCGTGAAATACGGTTCAAAAATCTTGGAAAGTGTCTGTTCGGACATTCCAGTTCCCGTATCGGAGCAGGAAATGCTGATCTGATCCTGCTGCAGCTTCGTCGTTACAGACAAAAGCCCTCCGTTAACTTCCATCGCATTCATCGCATTCTTGACGATATTCAGTAACGCCTGCTTAATCAGGTTTTCGTCCACAAGGACCTTTGGCAAGAATTGGGCGAGCTGCCTTTTCAACGTAATATGCTGGCTGTTCAACTCGGGTTCTACAAATGAACAAAGATCGTCGATGATCCGGTTGATGTTTTCTAGCCTTAGATGAACATCCATCGGTCTGACGGCAAATAAAAAGTCTACGACAATCGAGTTAAGACGTTCAATCTCTTCATCGATGATATCGAGATAGCGTTTTGCATCGTCAATGGACAGTTTCTTCTTCCTTTGAAAAGCCTTGCGCAGCAACTGAAGATGAATGCCGATGGAAGCAAGCGGATTTTTTATTTCGTGTGCGACCCCCGCCGCGACGGTTGTCAGCGACGCAAGGCTTTCGGACCGGTGAAGACGAGCTTCCTGCCGTTTGTTTTCAGATATGTCGTTGATAAAAAACACATGACGTTTTCCCGTATCGTGTTGAAAAATCGAATCGACTGCGCTGACGAAGGAATCATGAGAAATTTCAAGCGTTCTGACGACATCTCCCCGTTGGAAATGGAACTCGATACTAGGTTCGCTTATCGGCTCGGTTGAAGTGATCATGGTATTGAAAAAGTGCAATAAGTCGGCATCGTTTACGACATATTTGATCGAAGAACCCTCGGCCATGGTTCTTGATACGGGAAGCAACCGTTTGGTACTGGTGTTGCACGCAAGAACCCTGCCGGATTCGCTGACGACTAAAATACCGATATCAAGTGTATCGAATACTTTCCCGAGCAGTTCATTTTCCGAAGCCTGATACCCGACGAGCGTCTTGATTTCATCGATACTGAGCTTTTCAATCTTCTCAAATGCCCTGCGGACAAAATTGTTCATGACCTGAAGACCTCTTTCATCCGATAATAGAGACTTTCCAAAGATAATCGTCTGTTTTGATTAAAAATCCTACACTGCCAGGCAGCTGTAGTTGCGGTTTGCAGCAAATTTTTCGAAACGGAAGGACTAAAGCGTTTTTCGATACAGAGTTTTTCGATATGTGTGGCAATCATGTCGAGAAAATAATCGTAGCGATTAGGTTCGTCCATCGTATCAATCAAATCATGAACAGGATGTTGTCCTGATGCAGCTTCGATGATGAATGCGCCCGCTCTTTTTTCGATATCGGCACAATCGATTCCTGCCAGTTCGAAGATGTAGTGTTTGATCGATTCGTTATGTAAGATATCTGGATTCCGGTCAGGAATATAATACCGTCTGAGTCTTGAAAGGATTGTTTCTCCCAGTAGCGCGGGTCTTTCGCTGATGACGAAAAGATATGTATCATCCGGTGGTTCTTCGAGGAACTTCAAAAGGCTGTTACGGGCCGCATCGCTGCTGTGTTCCACGCCTTCCAGGATTATGAATTTTTTTGAACCATCCAAACTTCCCGTGTTGCTCCAATCCTGCAGTGCCCTAACCTGAGCGACAGAAAGTGCACCGCTGCGCTTCACCGTCGACATGACGGGTTTGAGTGTTTCAAATAAATCGTCTAGCGAAGGACTTTCTTCGCGTTCGATTTGATACAGCAACTCATTTACCGAAGCAGCCGCATCGAAAGTCTCCTGTTTTTTTTGCGATACCGATTCAAGAAGAGCCCCATGGAATTGTAAAAGCATAATCCTGATAAGCTTGATTAGATTCGTTAAGATATCGGGATCTTTCGTTCGGTCATACAGCGTTCGTGCCGCATCGAATACTATCTGATGGTCCCGTGAGGAAACAATTACCACATTGCTCATTTCCATAAACCTGAAGGACCTGCAGGATCCGCATGCACAGCTTGCTATCCTGTCAGCTTTGCAGGACAGCATTCGGCAAGTTTCCAATACCAGACTCATCCTGCCGCTGTAACGATTGCCGTGTACAAGCGAGGAATGAGCGAAAACGCCTTCGGTAATTTCGGTACCGACTCGCGTAATCACATCGGGATGAATCCTGCTAAATCGATCAGACATCTATATCAATTCCCCAATTAGTTTCGTTCCGGCAGTCGCAAGCGGTCGTATCAGGTGAACGGTAAAGTAACTTTTATTCAGCAATTGGCTAAGATCAAATAATGACTGCAGGTCCAGGATGAATACGATTGCAGATATCACAATAAGAATTTCACACATGCCCAGAATCAATCCTAATAATCTGTCGATGAAACCGAGATGAAGCGCATCGAGCAATGCATCCAAACCTTTACCCAGCAGCATTGTAACGAGATACCCGACAGTAAATAGGATGAGAAATGCTATCAGCGTACTCGGCAACAGCGATAGCGCGACTTTGTCGATGATAATCGTACTGCCTGAACGGGTAAAAGCAATCGCCAATGCCAAACCGACTAAGAAACCGGCGCGTGAGGAAAATTCGATTGAAAAGCTCCGTACCGCACCTGCAATAGCTCCAATCAAGACACATGCGACCATAAGTATGTCGACAGCATTGAACCAGATAGATCCGATCTCAAATCCCCACTCTGCCATAATCATGCTCCTTCCCTGCTCGTGATATCCACGATGAGGTCCGCGATTAGACTGCGTGCACCACGCGTATGCAGCTGCTCCGTGTTCCTAATCAGCATATTTCGTGCGTCTTCATTATGCAACAGGTGACGAACCGTTTCGACAAATTGCTCGTCAGTCGCGGACTCGTCCAAAACCACTGCAGCGCTAGCTGCGCTCAAACGTTGTGCATTCAGTATCTGATCGCCCCGCGAGGCACGTGTCCCCAACGGTATTAGTATCATCGGTTTTTCAAGTTCAATCAACTCTGCGATAGCCGTTGCCCCCGCTCTCGAAACTACTACGGTAGCGGCTTGAAGAACATCCTGCAATTTTTCATCTAAAAAATCTTTCGAAGCATACCGTTTATGCGAAGGATGATGATCTGTAGCTGTACCGGTCAGGTGATACACGAATGCAGTTTCTGTAAGTTTATCGAGATTGTTCCAAACCAATTCATTGATTCGACTAGCACCGAGACTTCCCCCCATCACGACAACCAACGGTTCTTCGTCCTCAATTCCCAGTATCTCTCTTCCGATGGATGCACTTGCACGCTCTCTAGAAAAACGCACTGGGATCCCTGTTACGATAAGTTTTGCATCATAACGTGGAGAAAGTCTAGGTGCTGCATGTTCGAAAGGAATGCAGACATAGTGTACAAACCTTGCATTAATTCGTGTTGCCAACCCGGCAGACGCATCAGATTCATGCGTTATCATCGGAATTCTTAATATCCACCCGGCTACCACCGGAGGTACAGAAACAAAGCCTCCTTTGGAGAATATTACGTCAGGTCGTTCTTTGGATAAAATGATAAGAGATTGGAAAATAGCCACAATAATTTTAAACACATCGGTAAGATTCTTAAAAGAACGATAGCGGCGCAGTTTTCCGCTACTGATGAAATAGGTCTTCATGCGCTCTTCCTGCAGCCATCCACGATCTCTGTCGGTTTTCGTACCGATCCAAAACCGCTCATACGCGAACGCACTACTTGAAGAACGCGCGAGCAATTCATCATCCACCTGTAGTGTTGGGAATATATGTCCGGCAGTTCCTCCACCGGTAAAACAGACTTTCATAATGCTTGAACAACTATACCATACTATGCTGAAAAAGCGATATACACTGTCAGTCAGATTGATTATACTTTACATAGAGTACGCTTTCACAGAGGATTCTCATGGCCAAAACTTTCATGCAAAAATTATTCGGTACCAAACAAGAGAAAGATTTACGCAGACTTCAGCCACTGGTACAACTAGTAAACGAACAAGAGTCGTGGGCGCAGAACCTCAACGATGACCAGATTCGTAATCAGACAAAGGTGTTCAGAGACCAACTTTTACAGGGATCTGCTCTCGACAGCTTATTGCCGCAAGCGTTTGCACTTGCCAGAGAAGCTGCTAAAAGAATTCTCGGAGAACGACACTACGACGAACAGATTATGGGAGCCGTGGTTCTACACGAAGGCAAAATTCTTGAAATGAAAACAGGTGAAGGGAAAACACTTACCTGCGTACCTGCAGCCTATCTGAACGCATTGACAGGAAACGGCGTACATATTGTCACGGTTAACGATTATCTTGCGAGCAGGGATGCACAATGGATGGGGCCGGTATTTAAAGCGCTCGGACTTTCTGTAGGAACTATTTTGTCGAATATGGACAATGAAGCAAGGCGACTAGCCTATGCATGCGATATCACGTACGGCACTAACAACGAATTCGGATTCGACTACCTGCGAGACAATATGAAGTGGGATATCAGGGATAAAATCCAAGTCCAGCATCATTATTGTATCATCGACGAAATCGACTCTATTCTCATTGATGAAGCAAGGACTCCTTTAATTATCAGCGGCCAAGCTGCCGACGATACGAAAAAAATTCGCGAGGCAAATAGCATCGTGACCTATTTGCGCGAATGTGCCAAGGATCCACAAACTAACGAATATCCTGAAGAGCCTGAAGGCGACTATCAGGTCAACGAGAAGCAGAAGCGCATAACGTTTACCAACGAGGGACTGGCCGCAATCGAAGATCGACTGCAAAAAAACCGCATTATTACCGGGAGCCTGTACGACGGGGAAAACTTTGAATTCGTACACTATGTTACACAAGCCGTGAAAGCGCATACTTTGTTTCATCGGGATGTAGATTACGTTGTCGAAGATAAAAAAGTACAGATTGTCGATGAATTTACCGGAAGAATCCTACACGGTCGGCGCTATAGCGACGGACTGCACCAAGCAATCGAGGCCAAGGAAGGCATCCGTATAGAAGTACAGAACAGAACGCTAGCCACCATTACTTTTCAGAATTTCTTCAGGATGTATCAGAAAATCGCCGGCATGACCGGAACAGCTGATACCGAAGCTCCCGAATTCATGAAAATCTATAATCTTGATGTCGTAGTAATACCGACGCACAAACCACTGGTCAGACAAGATTTGCAGGATCTCGTGTATCTTACCGAAGCATATAAGCTCGAAGCAATCTGCAACGAAATTGATCGAGTACATAAAACTGGACAACCTCTGCTGATCGGAACCGTCTCAATCGAAAAATCGGAACTACTTTCGAAACTCTTGATGCGCCGCGGTATCAGGCACGAAGTACTGAATGCTAAGAACCATGCAAGAGAAGCTATCATAATCGCCGAAGCAGGGGCAAAAGGCTCTGTTACGATTGCGACGAATATGGCCGGACGAGGAACCGATATCAAGCTCGGCGGCTCGTTGGAATCTCGAGCTCGCGCTCTGTGTGGCAGCGAAGCTTCCAACGAAGAATTTGTTGCTGCGAAAAATAAAATCCTTGTGCAGTGGCAAAAGGACTATGATGAAGTGAAGGCATTAGGCGGGCTCTATATTCTCGGTACAGAACGACACGAATCGAGACGGATCGACAATCAGTTAAGAGGTCGTTCCGGTCGCCAGGGAGATCCAGGGGTCTCTCGGTTTTACCTTTCACTAGACGATACGCTGTTGCGCTTATTCGCAAAAGATTCAATAAAAACCATGCTGGGCAGAATCGGGATGGGAGCCGAACCTATCGAACATTCGATGGTTTCTCGAGCGATAGAAAAAGCACAAAAACGAGTTGAAGAGCAAAATTTTGAAATTAGAAAACATCTGCTGGAGTACGATGACGTACTGAACGAACAAAGAAATTATATCTACAGCCAGCGTGATTCGATACTTAGGGCTGAAGATCTTGTCGACCGGGGACTCGATTCCTGTAAAGATATGGTTACGGAAACTGTTGACGAAATAATGAGTCTCAAAGAAGTTCCTGAAAAAACAATTTCTCGTTTACGTGAATCTTTTTTCGAACAGTTCAACCTGGAGATACCAATCGAGGAATCGATTATCGTCAAGACAACTATTGAACCAATCGTAGACCACATCTATCGTGCTATTCAGGAACAGGTAAACGAAAAGGTCGCCATCACGGGAGTTAAACCTCTCAACGATTTTCTGCGGATGCAATATCTCAGGCAAATCGATATGCGATGGCAGGAGCACCTCGACCAGCTTGAAGCACTGCGCGAGGCTGTGTATCTACGCACTTATGCACAGAAAAATCCTTTGCTCGAGTATAAGTTGGAAGGTTTTCAGATTTTTGACAGCATGATCAACGAAATTAAACGTTCGATAGCAAGAATGCTCGTCCGCGTTCGTATTCAGGCAGACGCTCAAAGCGCCCCGGTAAGGCGAGAACCGGTGCGTACCGTCGAGACGCACAACAGCGTCGCACAGCAATTTTCGTCAGCAGGACCGCAACGAGTTGCCGGGTCTCAGCAAGGCCCACATCCGGTTCAGATTGTTCGAACCGGAGAAAAAATCGGGCGCAACGACCCGTGTCCGTGCGGTAGCGGTAAGAAATACAAGCACTGTCATGGAGCATGATAGAGGAAATCTAAATCAGAAAAAGTTGATTGGATTCAGCGCGATTCCTTCCTGTTCAAGTGAGAAATAGAGTAACGGACGATCGATAATCCCAGAACTTCCTACGGTTCCGATGATTGAAGATTGCGTAACCTGGTCTCCAACCTTCACCGCTATTTCATTGAGGTGCCCGTATTTGGTCCTATACCCATCGTTATGGGAGAGCACTATAAAACGACCGAATCCTTCCGGCTCATTCCCAATATCGACGACAATTCCCGTTCCCGATGCCTGAACGCTCGTACCGATACTAGCATCTATCCAAATGCCCTGAAGCACCACGGGCTCGTCTTTCGTCCCATATTTAACCATCTGGCCGTAGAGACCGGCAATTCTCCCGTCGACAGGCTTTACGAATCTCGCGTAATTCGCGAAAGACCCGTCGTCTTCCAATTTTGCGCTGGGTATGAACAGCTCCTGACCAGGATGAATGACTTCATTATTCAAACCGTTGATTTCCTGTAGTGTTTTCCAACCCAGCGTCGGGTTATAGCGACTGGTAATAATCGAAAGGGAATCTCCCGGCTGTACTGTGTAGAGCTGACCGTCTTGGTCGGGTATGTTCCATACATCACCGGTTTTAATCGATAAAACGTTACGGATCCGGTTGATGCTTATGAGAGTTTCCTTGGAAAGAGCATACAATTGTGCAATAGATTCAAGTGTTTCTCCCTCTTGTACGATATGTTCCTTATAGGTTAAAGAAGCAGATGTTTGAGATCTTTGCACCGGAGCAGCGCTCGGAAGCGGAGTTTGTACCGAAGGAATCGAGACCGGACGATCTCCAGACGGTGCGGGGACCTCGGTTTGCGGCTTTGTAGTTTGGACTTCTTCGATATTTGTATCTACGGACGCGGCATCAATTACCAGTGCATCAGGTTGGGGTTTTGGAGCTGGTGAGGAAAACAAGTTAATCCAAACAATCACTACTCCGATACAAATGGCCACACCAAGTAGAACTACCACGACGATAACAGTACGATTCGAAGCTCCCTTGCGGTCGGAAGCCCCTTTCCCAGAGCGTGTCGTATTCATATCGTCATACGTCATTCTGTCTCTATTCGCCATCAATACCACCCGCTATCGACAATCGTACTGGATACATATTACTATAACATCATCATGGTATCCAGAGTAAAGTGCCGAACAGACGTGCTGTTCTTCAGTATTACTGCCTTATTTGCCCTTATTTTGTTCATAAGAACAGTAGTTCTGATAGTAAAAGCTCCCGATACCGTCGGAAGGGATTATAACAATCCGGTTGTATCTCCACAAGTGATTCGAGGAACCATTACCGATCGCAACGGAAGAATTCTGGCCGTAGAGACACCATACTATAGTTGCGCGCTTGCATTGAATTTCGTCAAAGATCTTGAAAAAACCGCAGAAATATTAGCTCCAGCAATCGGAATGGAAGTTGGCAATATCATCGATACCACAAAACGTTATCAGACCTACGCGCTGCTTGTGAGGAGATTAAGTGATATACAACGTACTGCTGTCGAGCAATTAGTAAAACAGCATTCACTTACCGGTGTAGTCATCGAAAAACGCTTTGGAAGAAGTTATCCCTTCCATTATCATGCATCCCAGATTATAGGATTCACTAATGCAGACAACCAGGGAATCGAAGGTCTGGAGTTAGCCTACGATCGTATCCTGTCGCCCTACCCTGGCCTTTCACAAGAAATAACCTACGGCAATACTATACAACTTACGCTCGACATGGATATTCAATTTCTCCTAGATCAGCAGATAGTTGAAATCGACCGAGAGCACTATGGTGACTACATTCTCGGAATTGTAATGGAAGCGAACACAGGAGAAATTCTCGCAGCTTCGACGTTCCCTTGGTATGATCCGAACGAATATGGTTCGACAACTTTTGACCAACGCCAGAACCGTATAGTTACCTATCAGTACGAACCCGGATCAGTATTTAAAATCTATTCCTTAGCATCCGTATTGGAAGCTGACCAAGCAGATTATGATACCGAATTATTTTATTGCGACGGTAGTTATACATTCACTACTGCAAGAGGAACCGATGTCACGATCGGATGCGTAAGCGAACATGGCTGGATAGATCCCGAAACAATGATTAAAAAGTCATGCAACGGTGCGATCGCTCACTGGTCGTTACAGACAAACGATACCGAATTCAGATCGGTACTAGAAAAATTTCATTTCGGCTTAGCATGGAAAATCGGAATGCCCGGAGAGGCTTCTGGGAAGCTTTCGAGTATAACTACATGGTCTGCAAGAACAAAACCGACGATTTCCTTCGGTCAAGAACTTAGCGTAACAGCCCTGCAAATTGCATCTGCTGCAACTGCAATTGCGAATTCCGGAACGCTTTTAGCACCATCTATCGTTAAGGGAATATACAATCATGATGGTACTATAATCGAATCAAGCGTTCCTAGACTCGATTCGAAACAAATAATTTCCGAACAAACTGCTACGGCAATCTTATCGTATATGAATAGCGCGACTGAAGTGGGGGGCACCGGGAAACTGACCTCCGTAGAGGGAATTTCGGTCTCGAGTAAAACTGGAACGGCACAAATCATGAACAGTAAAACGGGCACCTATGACGAAAACATGTTCATGGCAAGTACTCTTTCGATTGTCCCTACAGAAAAACCCGCATACATCATCTATATCGCAGTAGCTAATCCAAAAGGAAGTACGATTTGGGGAAGCAATATCGCAGCACCGGCAATTGCAGAAATCATAAAAGGCCTGATACGTCAAGGCAAGTTGTTTTCGTCCGATTCCGAAACCGTGTCGCTTTGATTTTGTTCGATATCA
>JAAYDK010000359.1 GCA_012729295.1 Spirochaetales bacterium
CTGCAGAATCCCAAGATCTAGAGATGAGTTGGCATTGAACTTTCAATTTGCTTCGCCCAGTTATTTCATCAAAACATATGTAGAGCCTCTGGTAAAAGCAGGGATGATTACATTGACAATCCCAGATAAGCCAAAGAGCAAATTTCAGAAATATTATTCATAAAAACCATATCCAGACGCGAAATAGATTCAGCGAAAGCGGTAAGCTATAGAGAATCGCGGAATTGACTATGCAGATTCCCAAAAGCACTACTCATCGATGGGAATTTCGTCTATCCTGTGTCTGTGCACAGGTATGAGCTATACGCTATTTCCACCTGAAGAATTCTGATGCATATGTGTAGGGGAATGCAATGAAACAAAACCGACTTGTAATCGTATCGTATGATGCCATGGTATATGAAGATTTAGATTTATTGACTGATAAGCCTTGTTTCGGCAAGTTATGGAAAGAAGGCTCACGAGTGAATCGCATGCAGTCGATTTACCCTTCACTAACCTACCCTGCCCATACCAGCATTCTTACAGGAGTCAATCCCGGCAAGCACGGTATCGTTAATAACGAACCGTCGATACCGGGCAATCTTAAGTGCGACTGGTATTGGTTTCACGATCCCGTCATGGTAGAAGACCTGCATGACGTTGCCAAGAAGGCAGGCTTGAGTACTGCTTCGGTATTCTGGCCTGTCACCGGAGCGCACAAGAATATCGATTATCTAGTGGCCGAATACTGGGCTCAGGGTAAGGGAGATACTCTGGAAGCAGCCTATAAACGGGCCGGTACGAGCGACGAGTTGTTCGACCGTCTTGTAAGGCCGTTGATTCCCAAGCTTGATTCGTGGGAATCGCCGGTTACCGACGAAGGCAAGATCCTGCTTGCCTGCGATATGATTAAAACCTATCAGCCGCATCTGCTTACGCTCCATTTGGGACAGATAGACTACTATCGTCATCGATACGGTGTCTATAACGACAAGGTCGCCAACGGCGTTATCCAGTCGGAACGATACCTACAGATGCTTTTCGACGCGTGTGCCGAAGCGGGAGTGCTCGAGGAGACGAATTTCGTCGTTCTCAGCGATCATGGACAGATCAATTACTCGCGAAAAATGAATTTTAACGCGCTATTTCGCTCAGAAGGGTTGATTACCACAGGTAAGGACGACACGTTCATCGATTGGAGCGCCTGGGCAAAGAGTGCCAACTATTGTGCCCAGATTCATCTGAAAGATCCTTCAGACAAACAACTCTATAAAAAAGTGTTCTCTTTGCTAAAGCAATGGCAAAACGCCGGAGATATGGGAATCGGAGAGGTCTATACCGCCGAGCAAGCTAGAGAACGGTTTGGTTTGTATGGAGATTTCTCCTTTGTAGTCGAAAGCGACGAAACGACGCTGTTCTTCTCTGATTGGAAAGAGCCACTATTTTCCGACGCAGAAAAATTGTTACCCGGTTACCAGCGAGCCAGTCACGGTCATGACCCGGATGTCGGGCCCCAGCCGGTATTTCTCGCATACGGTCCGGCATTCCGTAGCGGTGTAATCCTAAAAACAGGGCGACTCATAGATGAAGCACCTACGTTCGCCCGTATACTCGGTCTAGAACTCCCTGAAGCACAAGGAAGCGTGATGACACAGTTGCTGCGCTAGGCTCAAACCCTAACGCAGGCCACGAAATGATTCGGAGAAACCTCTTTCAGCTGCGGAGTACGTTCTTTACACTCTTTGCAGCTTACGAAACAGCGGTTGACAAAGCGGCATTCGTCCTTTGGGTTGATCGGAGATGTAATCTCGCCTTTGAGCAACAGCTGAGGTCGTTCCTCGAGAATCTCGGGAATCGGAATTGCCGAAAGCAGCGCTTGCGTATAAGGATGCAGGGCATTATTGAATAATTCCTCGGTAGGAGCCTTTTCAACAATCTTGCCCAAGTACATCACCGCAATTTCGTCGGCGAAATGATTGACGACCGCAAGATCATGGGTAATGAACATGTAGGAAAGACCGAGATTCTCCTGCAAGTCCTCTAGCAGGTTGAGAATCTGCGCCTGTATCGAGACATCGAGTGCCGACACCGGCTCGTCACAGACGATGAACTTCGGTTCCATCGCCAGTGCCCGAGCAATACCGATTCGCTGGCGTCTTCCGCCGTCAAGTTCGTGCGGATAGGTGTTAATAAGCCGCTGGGCAAGCCCTACCGTCTCCATCAATTCCAAGACCCGCTTTCTGATTTCCTCTTTGCCGGTACGAATGCGGTTTACCCTCACGACTTCTGTGAGTGTCTCGCTTATCGTATTGCGAGGATCTAATGACGAAAACGGATCTTGGAAAATAATCTGAAGATCCTTTCGGATTTTTTTCATCTCTCTACGGGTACATTTCGTAATATCTTTTCCATCGAGTACGATACTACCGGAAGTGGGTTCCACCAGACGCAGTATCGTGCGGCCAAGGGTGGTTTTTCCACAACCGGACTCTCCTACGATACCTAATGTCTTCCCTCGTTCGATGGAAAAGTTTACGCCGTCGACTGCATGGAGCATCCCGCGTGATGTTTTAAAGTATTTTTTTAGGTCTTGTACTTCAAGAATCGTATTTGA
>JAAYDK010000360.1 GCA_012729295.1 Spirochaetales bacterium
AAACAAGAAAGAAGAAGGAGTCACCTATGTCGAAACACATATCATATGACCTGGCAAAGCAGCAATATGTTAAAACACTAAAACAATATATTCCGATTGTTGCGAGAGTTCACGGTGCGAATCATCCCGAGCTTCAGAAGGTTCGCGATATCTTTGACGCAATCATGCAAAAAGATCGGGATTCGGATAATAAGAAACCAGATTTACATGAAGAATTCATCACATTGCGTCAACTCACCCATGATTACCTAATCCCACAAGACGCATGCGAAAGCTTTGAAGCCGTCTATCGCATGCTGGGCGAAATTGATGAAGCATATCATCAATGAGCCAGTTTCATCTTGAATACGGGAGGAACCTTCATGCAACGATTCATACTTAGTAAAAAGCATTTCATCACACTGGCAAGCGCTGTTTTGATAAGCTCTGCCTTTGTCCTTGATTTGGGTTTTCATTTAGAACATATCGCTGTATGGCTTCTGGCAGTTGCTTCGGTATTAGGCCTAGCTCCGATAGCCATACAGGCTTTTCAAGCGTTGAAAGTTAAAGTCGTAAGTATCGATGTGCTCGTAACCATTGCGGTAATCGGAGCCTTTGTGCTAAAGAATTTTGAAGAATCTTCAATCGTCACATTCTTGTTCTTATTCGGAGCCTATCTAGAACAGCGGACCCTAAACAAAACCCGTTCCGCAATCAAAGAATTGGTTGAGATGGCTCCCGATAGTGCATTCAAACAGATGAAAAACGGCGAATTCGAAGAAGTCGGCGTCGACTTGGTCGACATCGGTGATGTCCTACTCGTAAAAACCGGTGCAAAGGTCCCCGTCGACGGAATCGTTATGAGCGGGGAAGGTCATATCAACGAAGCCAGTATCACCGGGGAAGCCTCCCCTGTTTCCAAACAGAAGGATTCGCGGGTATTTGCCACAACGATTGTTGAAAACGGAACCCTTCAGATTGTCGCCGAGCGCGTCGGTGAAGACACGACCTTCGGGAAAATCATCGAGCTTGTCGAAGAAGCGCAGGATTCAAAATCTGAAGCAGAACGATTTATCGACAGATTCTCTAAATATTATACTCCGGCGGTTTTGATACTCGCCAGTATCGTCTGGCTGATCTCGCGAGATGTCGAACTCGCGATTACCATGTTGGTGTTAGGATGCCCCGGAGCTTTGGTAATCGGTGTTCCGGTTTCACATGTCGCGGGTATCGGAAACGGAGCACGCCACGGGATCCTCCTGAAAGGCAGCGAAGTGATTCATGACTTCAGTCGAGTCGATACCATGGTATTCGACAAGACAGGAACGTTGACTGTCGGTAATCCAAAAGTAGCTGATACAAAATATTATACTTCCGATATCGAGCACACGCTGAGCTACTTGGTAAGTGTGGAAAAGCAGTCCGACCATCCTTTGGCAAAAGCAATTGTAGAACATCTCGGGACTATTCGGACATACTCGGTCGAGAGCACAAGCGTGAAAAAAGGTGGCGGTATTGTCGCAACGGTGGACGGTCACAGAATTGCAATCGGCAACACTACGCTGATGGAGCAAGAACAGGTTCCTCTAGCTGAAGAAGTGCAAAAAGATATCGATCGCTACATAAAAATGGGGAATTCTCTGGTTTTGACTGCTGTTGACGGTGTTTTGCATATGTTGATGGGAATTCGCGATCAACTTCGCCCCGGAGTAAAAGAGGATCTACGAAAACTCAGAAAACTGGGGGTGAAGCACCTGATTGTTTTATCAGGTGACAATCAGGGTACTGTTGACCTTGTGGCAAAAGAATTGGAATTAACCGAAGCACACGGACATATGCTGCCGCATGATAAAGCAGAATACATCAAAAAACTGCAAGCCGAAGGAAGAATCGTGGCATTTGTCGGGGACGGAGTGAACGACAGCCCGTCGATTGCCTTGGCACACATCGGCATCGCGATGGGTAGCGGTACCGATGTCGCCATCGAAACATCGAACGTTGTTCTCATGAATTCCGACTTCAGTCGACTACCGCATGCATTAGGCCTGACCAAGTCGACAGCTCGCAACATGCACCAGAACATAACGATTGCAGTGCTTGTGGTACTCGTGCTACTTGCCAGCGTATTCTTTAGTACGTGGATGAACATGTCTATCGGTATGCTGGTACACGAACTGAGCATCCTGTTGGTAATTTTAAACGGCATGAGATTGCTTCGTTATCGTGTAAGACGATGAAATTTGACGTTCGTCAAATATGAAATGATAGATTTCATATATGGTAACCATAGAATGTTTTATAAGGAGAAAGAAACATGAAAAAAGCTACGATTCAATTAGAGACACTGACGTGTCCATCATGCATGCTGAAAATCGAGCATGCAACAAAAGCAATCAAAGGTGTAGAAAAAGAGAGCGTAAAAGTGATGTTCAACTCGAGCAAAGTAAAACTTGCTTTCGATGATGGTCTCGTTGGAATCGGAGAAGTCGAACGTGCCATAACTGCACTTGGTTATGAAGTGAAGAATTCCCGGGTATCCGATCAGTAATCACTTTGGAACAATTACCAGAATTCTTCTGCTGTCGGTATCGATACCATAGCGCCGGATCTTGATACTGCAATAGATGCAGCTATTGCAGCTTTTTGCATACAAACCTCAACTGGTAAACCACGAATTTTTGCACTGAGAAAGTATCCGACGAATGTATCGCCTGCTGCAGTGGTATCGACTACCGGCACTTGATAAATGTCCTGCCACAAACGTTTTGATTGAAAGCCATAATATGAACCGAGATTCCCGACAGTTAAAATGATTTGGGTATGAGGCATCATGGTACAGAGCTTATCCAGTAATTTCCTAAACGAGTGATCATCAGAGTAAATTTGACTTGAACGAGAGAGCTCTTTTCCTTCCAACTCGTTGACAATCAGTATATCCAACTCGTGTAAGGGTAAGTCAAATATCTCGTTTTTAAACGGTGCCGGATTGAAACAGATGCGCATGTCTTTCTTTTTGGCTTGTTCGATGAGGTATGCCGTATGGCAGATTTCGTTTTGCAGTACCAGATAATCACCTGCATGAAAAAAGTGCAACGTCTCGTCAATCTCTTCTTTTGTAATCTCGATATTGCTACCAGGGTACAGGATAATCGAATTCTGCGATTCGCGGTCAAGCTGGATGATAGCTTGTCCCGAAGGATGCTCTGTCACTCTGATAAATCGCGTATCGACGCCATAACCAGATAACAAGTCTATGATGCATAGTCCGTCCTTCCCTACTTTCCCGGCATGGAACACCACGGAACCGGCTTTTGCCAAAGCAGCTGATTGATTTGCTCCCTTTCCTCCTGCACTTGAAGAAAGTGCGGTACTTGAAATTGTTTGGCCGGGTAGGACGATATGATCTACGCGAAAAGTATGGTCAATATTCAACGAGCCATAATTCAATATGCGTGGGATTTGCACTACCTTTTCCTTCTTTATCGTTCTACCCTATCTTTGTTTTTCGTAATTAACGGTACGGCAGCTACGGTGAGCATTAAAGCAACCAGATAATATGCAATGATCAATAGTGTGGCATCCATTGCGATATCGGCTCTGGAAGCAAAATAGATGGTTGCCAAAGGGACTCCCATGCCCATGGTCTTTTGCGTCCCGGTAAACACGAGTGCGATGCGGTCTTCGATCGAGAACCGAAATACTAATCCCTCAAGATAGGTTCCTAGTATCTGGAGCACGCACAAGACAACCACAGCTGCCAAAGGGATAGCCAACGATCCGAATGTGCTTGCGAGATTTCCTTGAGAAGCTACTTTTGCCAAGTTCATGTACAGGATGAAAAATATTCCGTAGAACGACCAGATTTGGCCGATTTTCCCGATATAGGCTCTGAATCTGCGCAATAATTGGCCGACGATAAACGGAAGGACTAATTTTAACGCCAGGCTTTTCAAAACCGTCCCGATCGAACTTACCGTCTGAAACTGTGCAACCAGTACGATCGACAAGAATAATGGAGTGATAACAATACCAAGAAATTGGGCTAATACCGCGTTATAGAGGGAACCGATATCGTTTCCGCCATAACGTTTGGTCAGCATGATACAACTAGTGATAGTTGTCGGTATCGCCCCGATGAACAGCAATCCTGCCGAGCGTTCGGCAAATCCTAGCGAAACCATAACCGTAAACAACAGCAGCGACCATAACGGAGCCAGGATAAATATTGCGCTTTGAGTTGCAAGTAGTAGCTTCCACTGTTTCAGTGCGGGTTTGAGCAATGCGCTATCGGTATTCAATCCCATCCCGAAATACATGAGCATGATGGTAACGGCGGTAGGCCATTTTACATCGTAAAGATACCCTCCGGCTCTCGGTGCAATGAGAGCCAGAACAAATGTCGTTACTAGTGCGATGGCGAATACCGGTCGTTTTTTCATGCCATGTTCCAATCGTATGGTAATCCATACTCGTCAAGTCAAATCATGCATCAATTCTGATCACTTCATCCTGTCGCGTTCATCTAGGATTACCTAAGAACCGATGGATTGGCGAAAACCTTATGAAGTCGCTGCAGTCCCTCTTTGATGATCGATTCACTACAGCAAAGCGAAAGCCTGACAAATCCTTCTCCCTGCGAGCCGAAGGTAGATCCAGGAGCAACAGCTAACTGGACACTTTTAACCAAAGCGAGGGCAAAGTCGTCTGAAGTCATCGAAATGTGATTGGGAAGCTTCACCATGAGATAGAATGCTCCGCTCGGACGAACGTATTCGATATTCATCTGCTCGCACAACGCGCATGCATATTCGACCCGCTGCCGATATGCTTCACGCATGGCTTCGACACATGTTTGCTCACCGACCAGGGCTGCCTCGGCAGCTTTTTGACTAACTGTCGGGGCACATGAGCAATAGGCTTCCTGCAGTTTTGCCATAAGCGGTGAAATACGCTTCGGAGCGACGATGAAACCTACTCTCCATCCGGCCATCGAGTAGGTCTTAGAACAACTATACATACCAAACACATTCCCGTCCGGATCGAAAGAGAGTGGCGAAACGTGTCGTGCAGAAAAGAGCATTTGGTCATAGGCTTCGTCGCTGATCAGGTACACATGGTGGCGATGCGCAACAGCGACCAAAGCCTCTACCTGATCAGAGGTTGCCACCATCCCGGTAGGATTAGACGGGCTATTTAAGACAATTGCCTTGGTCTTTTCAGTAATCAAGGACTCGATGTGTTCGACATTCAAAGAAAATCCATGTTTCGAGACATCAAGACGGTATGGTACGGATACGGCATGCATCAGCGAGATTGCCATTCTGTAATTCGGATAACCGGGATTTGGAACCAGCACTTCATCGCCGGGATTCAACGTTGCCATGAATGCATTGAACAAAGCACCCATCGCTCCGACGGTCACCACTATCTGATCCGCCGACACTTCTATGTTATGGGTTTTCATCAAGTAGTCGGCGAACGCTTTGCGTACGCTCGGCAACCCTGCATTCGGACTATATCCGGTAAAACCGTCAAGCAGAGCCTTGTGGGCAGCTTCGATAATATGAGCTGGCGTGGGAAAATCAGGTTGTCCGATTTCCAAATGCACGACATCGCGATAGTTTGCAGCCTCGTCCAAGATAGACCGGATACCCGATCTGGGAATGTCAACGGCAACCTGATTTAATGCTTTCATACGCTATACTCCGTTCAGAGCTTTGCAGCGATGACCGAAACAATGTGCGAAATCGTCTCCTGAGAAATCGTGCTTTCGCTAAATTGAGCGGCGGCCTTGACCTTCTCTTCGCCACTTAAGTGCGATAACGAAGCCAGAAATTGCGAATCCGGTGCAAAAGCCAGTCCGTCGGAATCGGTTGCGGTGAAACTGAATGCAGCAGCATATGCCTCGGCGACGGCATCCCATTCGGCGTGATTCTCAACTGCAGTTACTATCAATCCCATCAGGCGATCGTCGAATCTGAGCTTGCGCTTCAAATCTCTACCGACGCGATACACGGTATCGCCCAATGCAAGATTTTGAAATCTATGCAGCAGATCATCGGCATCCGATTTCAATCCTTCTGCGGTAAATACGTTCGGCCAGCGATTACGCAGTACGTCGGTGGCCTGATACATAGCTTTTTTCACTGTCTCGTAGACATGCGTATCGGTTAGAACTTCGGCTAACAGCCGACGTTCGGGAACCCGTTTAAAACCGAGGTATGCAGCTGCAGCGTGTCCCATGTTATGCAGCCATAATTTTCGTTCGACGTATGCACTGATCGGGGTGACGGCCTGGATGCCTGCAAAAGACGGCACAGG
>JAAYDK010000361.1 GCA_012729295.1 Spirochaetales bacterium
CGCTGTCCTGTACGCTTTGAAACGCCACCGGCTTGCCTTCGAGCTCGATGCTTCCCGATGCCGGAGCATACAGCCCAGAAAGGATTTTGATAAATGTGGACTTACCGGCTCCGTTTTCCCCGGCTAATGCATGGATTTCTCCCGCCTTAAGTTCAAAATCGATGTCTTTTAATACCCAGACACCCGAAAACTCCTTTCCGATGCCCTGAGTTCTTAAAATTATCTCGCCTTGTTTCGTCATATTCAATTCCTATACTGTCAGCCTGTCATGTGACAGGCTGACAGGTACGTAGATGCACAAATGTTTAGTTATAGCGCGGGAATATTATCCTGGGTGATAAGAATTCCGGGGATATAGATATGTCGGTCTTCAAGCTTCTTTCCATTGAGCAGATCGAAAACTCTATCTACTACCGTGCGAGCGATGGTTTCGGGATCCTGAGCAAGCGTAGCAACGAACGGGCTGCCCGGCTTTCTCATTTCCTTATACGCTTCGGGGTCGCCGTCGACTCCGGTAATCTTAATCGTATCCTGCAGTCCGGCTTCCCAAATGGCCTGTGCAGCTCCAAGACCGGCACCGTCGAATGTAGCGAATACACCGGCAATCGCTCCCTTCTCGGGATGAGCCTGGATCAACGCTTCCATCTTTGCCTTTACGTCAGAAAGATAATCGGGCCATGCGTAGACAAATCCCCATTCGATCGTTACATCGGGATATTTTGCTACAACTTCGTGCAAGGCATTCTTTCGAACTCTGATCATCGAGCCGGCATCGTTGAATATTTCGACAATCTTGCCCTTGTATCCGATTGCTTTCATCAACGCTTCGGCAGAAGCGCGTCCGAGCTGGTCGTTATCGGATTCTACAAAGACATCTACGAAATCGGCATCTCCGGCATCCATCGAACCGATGATGATTCCCTGCTTCTTTGCTTCGATTAGCGGCGGGGCCACCTGATTGATGTCGCCTTCCTCGATAATGATGGCATCAACACCCTGTGAGATCATATTTTCGATAGCTGCAATGCGAGAAGGTACGTCGGCAGTAACGGTCGAGATAACCTTGCCGCCATTTTTCTCAATCTGGTCGATCATTGATTCACGACCGATACGCGCAAAGAAGTTCGCCTGACCGAAATTGTTGATTCCAACGGTAAACACCTTCTTACCCGTTTCAACCTCCTGTGCACCGGCAGCGAATACGGTGGTAATCGCTACCATGGCAATTACAAAGACCAATAGCAATTTTTTCATCTTCTTCCTCCTTAAGATGCAATGCCCAAAAGCATTTTTTTATGTATTCCAAACACCTCGCAAGAGGTGCTTCAAACCTCATTCAGAAATCCACAATCCTCTGCCGTAACCTTGTAGCCTAGATTCTTTGAAATCGTCTCCGTCGAAGTAATCAGGACAGACTTATACGATTCCAACCGTGCAAGACTCATCCGTTGGGTAATCGAAGTGACGCTTATGGAGGCAAACACTTCTCCCATATGGTTAAAAATCGGAGATGCTATGCAGATAATGCCGCTCTCGTGTTCTTCTCGGTCAAAAGCAACTTTTTCTCTTCTAATCGTTTCAAATTCCTGCTTTAATCTACCAGCATCGACAATCGTATGTTCGGTATAGGCAACGAGAGGACGTTTTTTTAGCACACTCTCGATCGTCTCGATGTTTTGAAAAGCCATAATCGCCTTACCGACTCCGGTGCAGTAAAAAGGAGCCTCTTTGCCAATCATCGAATACATTCTGATATTGTGAGGACTCTCCCGCTTGTCTACATACAGTATTTTTTGGTCGACAAAGGTCGCCAGATGCACTGTCTCGAGCGTGATACGGTTAAGTTCGCTGATGGCTTCGGCACACTCGTGACGGATATCGAACGATTCGATAACCGCTGTTCCGTAATCGATAAGCTTAGGTCCTAGCCTATACGTCCTAGATCTTCCATCGCGCAGCAACACTCCGTAATCAACCAATTCCATCACGATTCTATGCAGAGTACTTTTTGACATGCACAAGTCTTCCACCAGCGTCTGAAGCTTTACGTTGGGATTGGTTTTCACATAGTCGAGAATTTGAAATAGCTTATCGTACGATTTGATATTCACCATAATTTACTCGAAAAAAGTTCCAAAATACAGAACTGTGTTCCGCTAAATTGTATTTTTTCAATCGCTTTCTGTCAACTGATATATTTTCCCACCCCGTAAAACCCGTTTCCAACTCCGTGTAGCCGCACCGAAATTCTTTGAGTATCTTACTAATATATCACTATAGTTGCTTGAACTAAAGGAGAAATACATATGAAAGTGACATTTGCCGGAAATCCGGTTGAATTACAGGGAAATGAGGTAAAAGTAGGACAAAAAGGTGCGATTTTCAATGCAGTGAACAACGATCTCAGTCAATTCAGCCTTAGCAGCATACAAGGCCGCAAGCTGATTGTGGCCGTTCCTTCGCTCGATACGTCGGTTTGCGATGCGGAGGTTCGTCGTTTTAACAAAGAAGCGGCAGCTCTTGACAATACCACTGTAATCACAATCTCGATGGACCTGCCGTTTGCACAGGCCCGCTGGTGCGGAGCTGCAGGAATCGACAAGGTCATTACGGTCAGCGATCATAAAGATCGTGATTTTGCCTTTAAATACGGTGCGTACCTTCCAAACGTAGGTCTGCTGGCGCGTGCCATTTTCGTTCTCGACGAGCATAATACCGTTACATACGTTGAATATGTAAGCGAAGTGACCAGTCATCCAAACTACGAATCTGCATTAGCGGCGCTTAAGAACTAGGAACGAGGATTGAATCGTATAGACGAATATCGCGAGAACTTGAACCGATGCGGATTTCATAGTAGCCCGCATCGGTTTTCCATTTGTGGCCTTCCACGTCGTAATAGGCAAAATCTCTAGTAGTTAGTGTGAATTCAATACGTTTCGATTCGCTTTGGGCTAACGGTACTTTTACAAACCCCTTGAGTTCCTGTTCGGGTCGGTCGACTGTCTTTTGTTTTTGACTGATATACAGCTGCGCAATCTCCGATCCTGCGCAAGGTCCGTTGTTTTCGATACGACACGAAACCGTCAACAAACTTTGGTCCGAATTCCATTGCGCGAAGAGATCTCGATACGAAAAGCCTGTATACGACAAACCGTGGCCGAACGGGAAACGAACGGAGACATGTTCCTTATCGAACTGCCGGTAGCCGATATTCAGCTGTTCGTCGTAACGGTCGTCACAAACGCTTCTCGTTTTAGGATCCCCCTGACCTCCCATTATTCGAGCATACGATGTTTTTGCATAATCTCGCGGGTAGTGTCTAACTGAAGCATAGTCTTCAAACCGTCGCGCGATGGTAAAGGGAAGCTTTCCAGAAAAATTAGATTTTCCTGTCAATAACTGCGCAAGTGCCTGTGGGGATTTTTCTCCAAGATAGAATGAAACGAGTACGGCCTGGACTTCGTCAATCCAGGATTCGGTTTCGAATGCCCCTCCAGAGCTTATCGCTACGATGGTCCGCTTATTCAGAGAAGCTGCTGTTTTGATTGTACGCACTTCGTTTGTAGGGAAAAACCATGAACGCTCATAGGACTCCGATTCGTCTATATGGTCATACCCGGTACAGACAATCACCGCATCGGCTGACCGAACTTTTGCGCGGTCAGTTTCCGAACGGTACCATCTCGGTTTCAGAATTTTTATCGATGCTTGTGCAGGCACATATTCGCGTAAGGCTTCTGCAAGACTTCCGTTTGGAAGATTGTTCAGAATAAAACTCGATCCGCCTCCGCCGGAAGGCAGTTCTCGGGCATTTCGACCGAGGATAACGACGCTTCTAGTTTCGCTTGGGACAAGCGGAAGGATATTTTCATCATTTTTTAGCAGTACGGCTCCTTCCAGGGCTGCCTCTAGCGCAATCGATGCATGCCGATTAGTTCGACTGGGGGCTTTCGTATCTGTAACCGGTCGATCTAGGATTCCCAGACGTGAACATGTCGAGAGGATATGGATGATTTTTTCGTCAATATCGCTTTCCTGTACCAATTTGCTTTCAAGTAGCGGCTTGAGCCGTTCTGGAGAAAGCCAGCGCTCAGCAGGCATCTCGATGTCGACTCCGCAGACAGCGGGCCGTCCTGTATCGTACAGTGAGTTCCAGTCGCTTACGATCATTCCATCGAATTGCCACTCGCCTCTCAGTATTTTGCCGATCAGATAGGTATGTTCGCTGCCATATTGACCGTTTATCTGGTTATAACTGGTCATCAGGCCAAGCGCACCGTGTTCGACGGCACGCCTAAACGGTTCCAGATACAGCTCGTGCAAGGTCCTCTCGTCTACGACTGCATTGGTCTTGTGACGATCGTATTCGCTGTTATTGCATGCGTAATGCTTGATGGTCGGCAATACACCGTTGGCCTGCATCGCCGCGATATAGGCTGATGCCGTCTCCCCTGCAAGAAACGGATCTTCACCCATATATTCAAAATTACGTCCGCACGTGGGAATCCTCGCCAGATTAACTCCAGGTCCAAGCAGAATCGAGATTCCTGCTGCTCTACACTCGTGCGCAATTGCTTCTGCCAGGCGGGCAATCAGAGTTCTGTTCCAACTTGCGGCAAGTGCGACTGCCGCAGGAAACGTTGTTACGGGAGTCGCTACGCCACGCACCCCGCTTGTCGCATCGCTCATCCATATCTGCGGCAGACCAAGCCTGTCGATCGCTCTGATGCAAAATGAATGGATTCCTGTGATATAGCTGAGCTTTTCTTCAATTGTCATAGCCGCAACCAAAGATTTTGCACGTGTATGATGGTCATGATTCTCCAAGGCAATTGCACAGGCAGGAATCTTTTCATCTCGCATTGGAGGCCTGAGCTTCATATAGTGGGTCTTCATCATCCACTGGATAAATCTTCGTTTCGTGCGGTCGAACATACGTGTCCTCCTTTTGCCTTTATGTATGATAGCTTGCGTCGATTTCGACTGCAAGAAAACATTTCGTGAAGGAAACTTGAAAAAGGTTGCAAAGACAACTACATTGAGAGCATGGGAATTCGAGTATTATGTTTAGGCGAGATAGTTGGGAGACCGGGAATTCATGCGGTAAAGTCGGCTCTGAAACCGTTAAGGGAGTCGTGTCGAGCCGATTTTGTCTTAGCAAACGGCGAAGGGGCAACCAACGGATTCGGAATCGGTCGCAATCATGCGCTGCAACTGCAAAAATTAGGTATAGATCTGCTGACGACGGGAGAAAAAACGTATTACAAGCTCGATATGGTCGAGCATATTGTGAAAAACCCGCGAATTATCAGACCTGCCAATTACCCGGCAGGAAATCCTGGCCGCTCGTACAAGATTGTCGATATAAACGGACAGAAGGCTGCGTTTGCAGTACTTTTGGGAAATTCCGACTTTCCGAAGACTCATTTGGCTAATCCCTACCTTGCGGTTCAAGCCCTGCTGGAACGGTTGAAAGAGGAAGTTTCCACGATTGTCATCCAATTTCACGCATCGACTACCGCAGAAAAACAAACGATGGCATTCCATCTCGACGGAAAAGTCTCTGCAGTAATCGGAACGCATACGAAAGTCCTTACCGCAGATGCCGTCATTCTTCCTGGGAAAACCGGGGCGATTACCGACAACGGCAGATGCGGTAGTACCATGAGTGTGGGAGGTTTCGATGCGGAAAACGAAATTACCCGCTATATCACGCAAGTTCCATCCCGTTCGAAAGAATGCTGGGATGCAATCGAGTTGCAGGGAGTTCTTGTGGAAATCGACGATTACGGTAAAGCTGTTTCGATCGAGACGGTCCGCCGTTCTGTAGAAACGCCTGCAGACTTTGCCCAATCAGAGGAGTAGATAACATTATGTACGAACATGCTGTCGTATCATCAATAGAACAGAATGGGAAGATAACCGTCACGTGCGGCTCTAGTGCGTGTTCC
>JAAYDK010000362.1 GCA_012729295.1 Spirochaetales bacterium
ACGCAGAATTTTGCCATGCTGGCTGTTCCGCTGTTTATCTTCGCTGGCAACCTGATGAACGCATCAGGCATTACCAAACGCCTGATGAAGCTTGCTTCGGTGCTAACCGGTCACATGCATGGAGGACTGGCACAGGTCAGCGTCGTGTTATCTACGTTGATGGGGGGAGTCTCGGGTCGGCCATCGCGGATGCGTCGATGGAGGCAAGAGTCCTGGGCCCCGATATGATTAAGCGCGGATACTCAAAAGGCTATACCGCCAATGTTATCAGCTGGACAGCGCTGATTACCGCTACCATTCCTCCGGGAGTGGGTATCATTCTCTACGGCACCGTCGGAGAAGTATCGATCGGAAGACTGTTTGCCTCGGGATTGCTGATCGGGTTATTGATGATGGCTGCACTGATGACTACGGTATGGATTACTTCGGTTAAACGGGGTTATGGCGGGGAACGGGAAACACGGGCTTCGTTCAAGGAAATATTTGCCGCAATACGGGAAACTATCTGGGCGTTGCTCTTTCCGATTCTTTTGCTTGTTGGAATCCGAAGCGGGCTATTTACTCCCTCGGAAGTCGGTGCGTTTGCCTGCATCTATGCCATTTTAGTCGGAACGATTGCCTATAAGGAACTGACATTTGAAAAAATCGCCAAGACATTGGGAGATACGGTTATCGATGTCGGGGCGATTATGTTTATCATCGCCCTTTCAGGCATCTTCGGGTATGGAATCCCCTATGAACGATTACCCGATGTGCTTACCCGTGCGATACTAGGTATCTCTCAAAGTAAATTTATCGTCATGGGCATCATCTTTATATTTTTAGTGATCCTGGGGATGTTCATGGACGGTTCGGTCATCATTTTATTATTCACGCCGATTTTCCTGCCGTTGGCAAAAAGCGTCGGAATCGATCCGGTACATTTCGGCATTCTCTTTTGTACGATTATTACAATGGGGAACATGACGCCGCCGGTCGGACTCGCGATGTATGCCGTCTGCTCGGTACTCGATATTTCAATAGGTGAATATATAAAACATATGTGGAGTTTCTTTTTCACGATTCTTTTGATGGTTGCTGTGTTGATATTCTTCCCGAAATTGGTGCTTTTATTACCAAATCTGCTGTTCTGATGATAAGGAGAGAAAGATGAGATTTACTGGAAAAACGGCGGTAATAACCGGAGCAGCGCGCGGTATCGGCAAGGAAATTGCCGTTCAGCTGGCCGAAGAAGGAGCTGCGGTCGTGCTCGTAGATATACGGCATGCCGACGAAATAGCACGTAAATTGCAAGATTCAGGAGCAAAAGCGCTTGCGCTGCACATCGACATCACCGATTATGATGCAGTTCGACATGCTGTTGATGAAATAGTTGCATGGAATAACGGTATTGATATTTTGGTAAATAACGCAGGCATTATAGCTCGAGGCAATATAACCGAATTGACCGTAGAAACATGGCTGAAGGTCATGGACGTGAATCTCAACGGCACCTTCTATTTGTGTAAGGCAATTCTGCCGTTCATAATCGAAAAGCGCTACGGAAGAATCGTGAACGTTACCTCGATTGCAGCAAAGACCGGCGACATCACCGCTGCAGCTGCCTACGGAACG
>JAAYDK010000363.1 GCA_012729295.1 Spirochaetales bacterium
ATCAGATGCTATCTGCTTACCCACCAGTGAACGGACGCATAGGGACCCGTCTTCATTGATTGAATACCATGCGGCGCACAGCTGCGAGATTTTTTCATCGAGCGACATGCGTCTCAGCAGCGAATCGACACGAGCGGATTCTGAAGCCATTGTCATTTCTCCTACCTTTGATGTCTACAGATAGAACCCTCCGTCAACGACCAGCGTCGCTCCGGTTACGAAATTTCCGAAGCGTAGAAAACCTTCGATTGCATCGACAACATCTTCGACTTCTGCCGGCCGGCCTAACAGCGTATTGGCTGTCTGCAGCTTGATATGTTCTTCCTGACCGGCTACCCAATCGGTTAATATCACACCGGGTGCAACGGCATTAACACGTACATTCGGAGCTAGAATACGAGCAAAGGCTTTCGTCAATGTCAACAGCGCTCCTTTCGATACGGCATATGGAATAGAACTTCCCCTCCCCATCAATCCTGCAATCGACGAAACATTCACCACTGCTCCATGTGCTTGCTTGAGGGCTTCGGCACATGCCCGTGTCATCTGAAAAGTACCGAGAACGTTGGTATTCATGATGATGTCCCAAGCATCACGGGTAACTTCATCAAGATGATCCATCTGAATGAAACGAGTTACGCCTGCGTTATTCACCAATATGTCGAGTCGATTGCCGCTCCAGGTCAATATTTCTCCGACTGCCTTTTTGACCGCTTCATCGTCAGTTACATCAGCCTGAACAGCCACTGCCTTGGTGTTATTCTGCTCAAGTTCTTTCACTAACTGTAGGGCTTTTTCTTTTGAGTGACCGTAAATTATCGCAATGTTGGCTCCTCGTTTCGCCAGACGTTCGACACACCCTTTTCCCAAACCGGTAGCACCTCCGGTAACTAGTGCTACCTTACCGAGTGCCCATCGATCTCCATCCGTCATGAATCGACCTCCCCTCTGGCTAATGCGACATGACTATCCGCCATCTCGTAACCGGCGGCTTGTGCACACGCCGTATTTAAATCCAGAGAGGCAACGGCCACGCAACACAATTCAGCCAATCGCTTTACGTGTACATTATCATAGATGTCGGTTCCGAATCCCTTGCATCCCATGAGTGCGAGAGCTTCTTGGGCAGTACCGAAGGCGGTTCCTCCTCCAATGGTCGCTACTTCCAAGCCCGGCATCGTTACCTGGAAATGCAGATCATCTCCAATTGCTTCAGCTTGTACGAATGTTGCCGAACTTGAAACGACATGGGCAAGATCTTGTCCCGTAGCTGCAAAAACCGCGGCCAACGCATTGGCTGCATTTACGTTGAATCCCGTAAGCGTACCGCTAAGAGAACTACCCAAATAGCATTTGTGAAAGACGACTTTCTCAATCTGTCGCGCAGTTGCTCCCTGCTTGAATACTTTTGTTAAAACGTCTTTCGGAACAAGCACCTCTGCGTGTACACTTTTCCCACGTCCCTGAAGAACATTGATATGTGCAGCCTTCTTATCGGTACATAGATTGCTGGAAATCGTAATCAACTTCCACCCGGGCAGTTCTTCAAGTAATTTCCGCACGATATCGGCAGAGGCTTTCGTTACTCCGTTCATTCCCATCGCATCACCGGTAGCGCATTCGATTCTCAAGAATACCTTGGTTCCCAACTGATACGGGACGATACGTTCCAGGCGGACGAAGGGGTCTTTTACCTGAGCCCTCAACACATTAAGCAGATTCGAGTCTTTGACTACCCGCTCACAAAGTTTGCGGGCACTTGAAATATCGGGAGCTTCGATGAGCGGAGCTCGCGTCATACCGTCGTATGTAACGATCGTGTGAATTCCTCCGGCAAGGTTGATAGCCTTCATGCCGCGTTGAACACCCGCAACCAATGCGGCCTCATTGGTTGCCAGAGGGATATAGTATTCACCTTCTGCATATTCGCCTTTGACATTAACGGGACCTGCGACACCCATCGGTATCAAAGCTCCGCCGATTTTTTTCTCAATTCCGGTAAGTAGTCTTCCGTGCGCGAATGTCGCATTATTTATGTGTGACGATTTTATCAGCGCCAGCGATACTCCGGTTCGTTTTTCTACAACTTCACAACGTATTATTGATGCAGTTTTACATGCGTCGAGAAAGTGTTCCGGTTTTGAATGATAGATATGCTCGTATACGGTAGCTTCAAGAGCCTGCTCTTTTATCAAGCCTTGTTCATAGCGTTCTGTGATTGTTTGTATAGTGTTCATGAACATGTTCCTCTATGATATGCACTCAGCGAAGTGGCGTAAAAAGCCGCCTTCCTAATCTTTTCTCGATCGATACCGGTATCGATTCCCATCGAATCAAACATCTCGACGAGTGTTTCGGTAGCGATATTTCCCGTAGCACCGGGCGCATACGGGCATCCTCCCAAACCGCCGGCAGCTGAATCGAATATCGTGATTCCCGCCTGCAGAGAAGCAAGAATGTTTGCAAATTCGATTCCGCGCGCTTGATGGAAATGGACGGCAAGTCTTGCATGCTTCAGGTGTTTCAACAAATCGTAGGCAATATCGAATGATTGGTCAGGCGAAGCCATTCCAGTCGTATCTCCCAAGGATATTTCGTACGAGCCGGCCTCTTCGAGGGCTAATGCAATATCTTTAACCTTTTCAAAAGGGACATTGCCTTCCATCGGGCATCCGTAGGCAGTTCCGATGTATGATCGGACTTTCACGTTGTGTTCTCTCGCAATACGGTTGATTTCCCGCATCTGCTCCAATGATTCGGCAACACTCATATTTAGATTTTTCGTATTATGGCTTTCGCTGGCGCTCATAATCGTAACGACCTGAGTAAGCGGTGTCTCCAATGCTCGTAAAAACCCTTTCATATTGGGAATCAGCGCATTGTATTCGGCTCCGTCGCTTAAATCTACATGATCGATAATCTCAAGAGCATCCGCCATTTGCGGAACCCACTTCGGATGAACGAAACTGGTTAATTCAATTCTCGCGCATCCGGCATCCCGTAACAACCGAATCAGCTCCAGCTTTTTTTCGGTAGGGATGAATTCTTTTTCGTTTTGCAGACCATCGCGAGGTCCGACTTCAAAAATCTCGACTTTCTTCACAGGTATGTCAAACATGTTTTGCCTCTTTCATCAAGGTGTGTCGTTACCATAATAAAGTTGCGGGAACCGGATGTCCGGCTCCCGTCATGGTACGGTATCAGTTCTTCCAGGCATCCCCAAGCGTTTCATCCGGTTCGTAACCCAGATCTTTATAATGCCGGGCACGCTTGATCTGGTCTGCTTTTAAGACCGCATCGGCAATTTCGATGATTTCTTCTACATGTTGGCGCGGAAGTACCAATACGCCATCGTCGTCCGCACACACGATATCGCCGGGATTTACGAGCACGCCCGCACAAGACACGGGAACATTTACTCCGCCGCCGCGCACACGCCCGTATACATGGTTGAACGTCCGCTTTGTGCAGAACACGTTAACCTGTTCGAGATTGCATTCGTAAGAATCGCGGCAGGCTCCGTCGATAACCGCACCGACTAGGCCTTCTTTTTTCGTATTCATGGCAATCTCAGAACCCCAGATACCGCCGGGATAGCCGTCCATGTCTATTACAATGACCTTGTCTTTTGCCTGTCCGTCTACCAAACCGGACATAAAAGAATAGGTGTCGCTGCACCAATCATCCAACTCCTTAATATATTCGGCAACGCTAGAACATTTCTTTGCAACATCCTGAGACTGTACCAGCTTTACCGTATATGCAAACCCGGCAAATCGAAGGCCTGCCCGGATCGGCCGCATCGAAGGATCCATCGAACCCTTGTTCACTAACCCGAGAGCATCCATTGCATCACCAAGATCCGCAAGGCGAAGCGCCCGTACTTTCTCCAACATCGTCTTTTCGTCCATACTTAGTTCTCCCTTACTTATATTTTTTGCAGGACCGCAATATTATTCTGATCTTTTACCCGTGTTACGTCGAAATCCGTTATTTCAGCCAATGAGATCTCACATAGATAAACTACGGTTGTCCCCTCTTCGAGATGACCCGTATACGTTTTTTCGAGATCGGAAACAACCATATGGAAATGGGGTTCTCCGTCAACGACGACTCCTTGAATCGAGGCCAGTTCCATCGGCTGCTCTAGTGTTACGAATTCATCGACTGGAGAAACGTCCATTCCCGTTACTCGATGAAACACAGCTTTTTGCAACGAACCGATGGCGCTGAGAATGACTGCATTTTTAATTCCCAATTCCTGTAATTGTGTTCGTACACTTTCTAGTACTTTTTCGCCCCTTTGTAGGTTTATTACTACAATCCGTCCTAACCCTGATCCGACAAATGTCCTCATAACTCCTCCAGATTGGTTATCTTATACCTAATCGCAACAAAAAATAGTTTCATCTACTGTAGCGATTCCCGTTTCATCAAGACCCTTAGCAAAACAGTAAAGAACATCGATAAAATGAATATACAGACCGCAACCGCGCTGCCGATTCCGATATTGAAATTTTCAAACGCATGTACGAACATATGCATCGGAAGCAACTCCGTTGCATGGTTTGGTCCGCCTTTGGTCATGACGTACACTAAATCAAATGCCCGCAGCGATCCGGTGAGTTGCAAGATGATAACCATCTTCGCGATATCCCAGACCAAAGGAATTACCATGTGCCAGATTAACTTTATGCCGGAAGCACCGTCGATTGTTGCCATCTCCAGCACATCCTGTGGCATATTCATGAATCCTGCATAAAACATCATGACCTGGATTCCCACTACCCTCCAGGCTTCGGTCAGAATGAGGGTAAGTAATGACAGCTTTGGATCCGCCAGCGGCGGGAAATAGAGCTCCCCGAGTCCTATCGCATTCATAAACGGCTTTAGCAATCCGAACGAAGGACTGAGTATATTGTTCCAGATGAATCCTACCGCTACGGTCATCAGTACGACAGGAATGAAGTACAAGGTTTTATAAAAGCGGTAACCCTTCATTTGCTTATAAAGAAAATAGCCGAGAAAAAAGCCGACTACGACTTGTAAAAATGTCGTGCCAACCATAAACTGCAGTGTTACTTTCAGCGAATTCCAAAATAAGGAGTTATTGAATAATCTCCGATAATTATCCAATCCGACCGGATTTCGCTTTACTACGGTCACCCAGCGCTCCGTGCTGAGCGCAAATCCCTGAATCAGCGGATAGAGGACCAGTATGGCATATACGAGCAGACCGGGGATAATGAAGAGAGCGATTACCCTGCCGCGACCTTTGGCAATTCCACTTTTCATAAACCCCTCCTATCCCTTGACCGCGCCGAGGGTCATGCCCTTGACAATCCGTTCCTGAAGCAACATGTAGAAGATGATGTTGGGTACCGATGCTATGACTAACCCTGCACACAACAGCGTATACTGTGAAGCAAATTCTGCGATGAATCCCATGACTCCGATGGGAAGCGTCTTTACTTCCGGCCTGCCCAGCATCAGCATAGATACAAGTAGTTCGTTCCAGCTTGTCAACGAAGTCAGTATGGTAATGGTGAGGATTCCATCACGCGACAGAGGGAGAATGATGCTCCAGAATATCCTTGGATAACTGCAGCCGTCGATAATCGCACATTCTTCGAGTTCTTTGGGAATCGAAATCATGAAACTTTCGAGGATAAATACAGAGATAGGAATTCTGAACGCAGCATAGATGAACCCCAGAGCTACCCTGCTGTTCATCATATCCAGTTTCATGGCCGTCACGTACAACGGAATAACCGCCGAATGAATCGGAATCATCATGCCGGCTATAATGAGGTAGTATAATGGTTTTTTAAGCTTGAAATTGAATCGCGAGAGAGCATATGCGATTGTCGTAGAACAGGCAACCGAGATGATAATCGAAACAGCTGTCGTATAGACGCTGTTCAGCATAAACCGTCCGAGATATCCGCGCGTCCAGGCAATCAGATAGTTTTTAAACTGGAATACACTGGGTAGTCCCCACACGTTATAGGTTAATTCCTTTTGTGTTTTCAGCGAAGACAATACAAGCCAGACGAGGGGAAGCAATACCAGAAGCCCCCAAACGGCAAGAACCAGCTGCATTGCGATGAT
>JAAYDK010000364.1 GCA_012729295.1 Spirochaetales bacterium
CGGCGCAAGGTTAACACGATAGCACCGTTTGAGCGCTCGATAAGCACATGCGCATACGAAGTCAATCGTGATTTCAGCGTTTCTATCTGTCCGCCTTCTGTTCGACCAACCCTGATATCGAGGTATTGCATTTTCCCGTCGCGAGCATACTGCAGTAGTTCGTTGTAACTTAACATAGACTGGCTTAGGTTCTTCTGTCGGTCCCGTAACCGCTGAAGATCGTCGTACAGCGTATCAAGCTTATTAGATATTTGGTGAACATCAAGTTCGTGTAAATTGTTCAAATCCAATTGTTTGGAACCTGGAGGAGGAAATCCCGCTTGTCTATACAATGCTTCTATCCGCGTCCGCAATTCCCCGAGTTTAGCCGACTCGAGCGTTGAAGTACGTTTGGCCAACTGTGCTGCCATTTCCGGAGCAAGCGTCTCGACATGGATGAAATCCATCGCACCCAGCTTGAGTAATTCCTGTACTACCAAAGAACTGTTTTGCTCGAGCACTACTGCTGTAAGTAACCGCATAGGAACGGTAAATAAGCTCATAACACAAACCCTCCGACGGTCTCGGAATCCCAGCCATAGTAGAGACCGTTCACAATCGTCCTGATAATTCTGTCCTGCCGTTCACATTGGAAGAAATACGCTAGCACCGTACCGATGGTAAATGGATTACCAGTCAGCATCTTTGCGTACGTTTTTTTCCTTGCCAATCCGAGATACCGTTCTACCTTTTCGATGTGCCCAACCGGCAAAGACGATTCCTTCTCGGCATCGAGCAATTGCCTTGCCAGCTTTGGAAAATGTTTCTTAACCAGTAAGAGCGGATTCCTCTGATCGGCAGGTAAATCGAGATAGGTTTGAAATTCTTTCGTCTCGGTTACCGTTCCTCCCTCGAACATCAAGGTCTGTAATGTATCTGAAGGCAGACGGTACAACCATCCATAACGGACAAGATTAATGATATTTTTAAGATCAGCATCGTTATCCAATACTCTATTGAGAATTTCACGGTCCATTCTCGGTAATTTTGCAGCAGCCGAGCGTACCGTCGAAAACCATAGCCTGTCAAGGGCTGTCTCCACGTAAAATAAACCATCTTTCACGATATCGTCGAAATCGTACATCGCTGCGCTGGAAAAGTAGATCGTATGTTCCAAGGCTTTCAGCACATCCTGATATGAAGGTGCGTTGATTATTTGACTCCAGTCTATTTCTGATACGATGGTTCTCTGGTAGAGATACCCGTACCGGTACTGGATGTTCTGGTTTTTCACCGCATTGCTGAACCACAAACGCAAAACGCTTTTAAGATTCTCTACTTCCAGTTTACGCGTCAGGGCAGCAGCCAGTTCGGCATGTCTGCCGTCGAGCATATCGATAATTTCCTGATGTACTCGTACTTCGCGTTCGAACAGCTTTGCCTCAAGCATCTGGAGGTCGCCGCTTCGATCGTAGGACTCTATGATTTCGGCATAATGAGTATCTGAAAGCTGCTGTAGAAGTTCATCGACCGTATTGGATTGCAAAAGGATGGTAATCTTGTTCTCATCCAGCATCGATCCTAGCCTTGCCCGCAGTTTTGCATTGATAAAACCATATCGTCGGACAGGGCTTTTCATTGTCCTCCTACCTCCATGCACGTAGATGAACACAACTTAGCGACTAAATCGTCGACGGTCTTATCAATCAATAATTGCTGTGTATCAGAATCAATCTCGTTATTTTGAAGCAAAGCATGAAGTGCTTCAACGCGCTTAGACGACTCGACTTGGGCTTTTTCCAATAATGTAAAACGGTTTTCTCGGGCTTGCTGCGAAGCTTCACGAACAAGATTTTCACCTTCGGTATGGATAGCGGCTAGTCTCTGCCGACAGGTTTCCTTCGCTTCTTTCACAATCAGCTCGGCTTTTTTTTCGATAGTAAAAATTTCTTGAATCAATTCGCTGCGCATGGCAGCATACTACTCTTATTTTTGCTTCTTATCAAGCGAACCAGCCTCTTATGGAGCTGCCATGGTGACTACTGAACTGCCCACATCCTCTTCAAGAGAATCGCTGATACGCCGTAGATCAACTGTCGGCATCGTCCGTTCGAGTAGCGGCTTGAACCATTGCGATAGAATGTACAACTGGCCTAAACGCTCGTCACCCATCGTTCTCATCTTTATGATAGCCATATCTTCAGGATCGAACGTTCTTACAAAAGTCTCTTGGGTAACCGTAACAGCATCACGAGTCATTCGCTTAGGATACACATCATCCCAGAACTCACTTTCCGTCAATGCACGTCCAATCTCTAAATGATACGTTCCGTCTGGTTCCAATATGTTCCCTGCCGGATCGGTTTCGCCAATCATAGCGAGCTGCTGCTCTCGCTCGAGTTTGTCTCTGATTCGGTTTGCGTAGAACGTTTCAAGTAAAAACACTCTGATGTCGTCCTCTCTTCGTTCTGCTTCGACAAAGAAACGAATGCGTACCGGTAGATCTTCCTCCGAACTTTCGGGAAGATACAAATCGAATTCGTATACGCCTTCCTTTAATCCCGTTAGGAAGAAAAATCCGTTTTCATCGGTAAACAGATAGAGCATTTCATCTTCGACCAGATAATCGTTTCCAGCCTCGTCGTATTCGACTTTTGCAATCGGTGCGGTATAGTTTGCGTATGCGTTGGTCTCATTGCGCAGAAGGGTCGCTACAACAGTAAATGTCGGTTCGGCAGACACACGTATGCTATAACCTTGACGCGGCCTGGGCGTAAAATCGTAGACAAACGATTCGGTGCTTCCCATGAGCGAGGTCCCCGTACCGTAGATTACGATGTTGTTCTTTATATGGGAGGTGATAGCGCTGTACAACCCGATATTGAATAGCGAAGGCAATTCGCTAGGCTGACTCGACATCGTCTTCGTCACCGCCAGATCGCCCTTCGCCAGTTCTCCCCCTGCCTTGACCAACAGGAAATTTTCACCGATCGAACGTGTCATGCCAAACAATCCGTCGGCGTAGGCGAATGCGGTCGTCAACGAAACACTCGTAGAAAATTTGCTGAATCGTTGTGCGTAATGTTGTCTTGCAGTCAGACCGAACTGTCTGGTAGATAAAGAATAGCTGACCGTCCCTTGATGGTTTAAAGGATCAGTGAAATCGATTCCGTTAAACGAAAACTGGAACGCACCGTTTGCTCCTCCCCCAGGCTTATAAGAAGCGGACAGGAAGCTGGACTGTGAAAAATCGGTAGAATAGCTTACCCCTAAATTTGGACTATATGAGTAATTGGCTCCGAGCTGTCCACGAATAACCGGAGCTGAGCCGATTACCGAATTGATACTGATCGAACCAGATACGGAAAGATTCGGCAGTAATGCAAATCCGCTACCGGCTGTTATCCTCCAGACCGGGGAAGCCTGGTCGAACTGCCAGGTGAGCGAACCGTTAACCGACAGTCTGAGCATCTTGGTAATTTTCCCGACAAATGAAAGCGAACCGGCAATCCGTGCTGCACTGCCTCCGGTTGTTGCATTGACACTCGAGACGTAGTTTTTCGATTCGTAGCTGAACGAAGTATCAACCGAAGAAATCGGAGCTTCTTCGCTAAAGGATATACGGTGATCGATTCTTGCACTGAAACCAAATGCAAGGTTTTTCACCATGCTGGCACGCACATCCGCGTTGAAGGTGCCGAATGTGGTCGCAAGAATTCCAGAGAGCCCCATGTGAACACCATTACGCGATATAGAGGTGTCGTACGTACCGGTGAATGCATCGGTTAATCCGGTCTGTTGATATAACCTGACAGAAAAATCCGCGAGATTGGTCTTCACGTTCTGCATGATTGAAGAAATATCAAATGCAAACAGGTCGCTAAAAAATGAGCTCAAACCATAATTATTGGTATCGAAGGTTAGACTATAGGAATACAGGCTGTCTCCCCTTGCCATCAGGCGCGAATCAAATCCGATAGTAAAATAATATTCTTTAAAGTTTGTGGGATCCGAGAAAGGCGTCACGACAATTCTTGCGAAATTCCCGCCTTGTGAGAACATAAAGTCTTTAAAACGATAGGTTCCCGCTTGTAAGTCGCGCTTATAGACGCTTCGATCGTTGATAAATATTTCGACTGTAGACAGTTCCGCAACATCGATCTCGAAATTGTACTGATGCCGTTTGGGAGTAACGGTCCCGTACGCGTAGCGTTTCTCTAATGCTATTCCGAATGAATCGGTCGAGAACCCGAGATAATCATTTACATTACCGAAAACCAAACGCAGGCTCTCATCTACAAAATCGTAAAATCCCTGCCATCCTTGGAAATTCACATAATCGTTGAAATCAGCAGACCAGCCGGTAATCGGCGAATAGGCGCTACGTAATCCGACAAAGTAATTGAAATCGACAGCTACATCAAATAACGAGATCGAATTCGAGACTTGCATGTTGAATAAACCCGATTTTTCCAGATTCCAGTCGCCTACATTGTTCTTTGAAAAATCAAACGTAGAGTAAAGCGATAGGTTTGCAAACCAGCTGAAATTTGCAGGTTCGAGCGTCTTCGTACCCGCCATCTGATAGGCACTGAACCGAGACGGTAATACATTGGAAACCGATAAGATACGTAACGGCATGATCTCCGGAGGGAAGTTCATATGCAGTTCGAACCTTTGATAATCGTACCATGAATCGATACCCATCCCGATAAGTAGATTAATCGGTAAGAATTCGGGTGCATCGGCAAATAACTTTTCCCGTATCTCAACGATGATTCTGTCGCTCACATACAGCGATAATTCCTCAGAGTTCACCGAAATATCGCTTGATTCAAAGAACGCCTCGATATCACCGACATATTCGTCATTTATCAAAAGAGGGACATAGTAAGCGCTTCCCTCTTCGAATATGGAAAAATCTTCTTCTCCTGCGACATAGAAGTCTGCCCATGGATCAAATTCTTCTTCGATTTCAACAGGCACTTCGACTACCGCCAGCGGCTCCTCTGCCAAAATTCCCAAGACAGGTGTCGGAGCGAATAATACTTCTGGTATTGGTTCCGGCTCTAAGACAGTCTCTGCATAAATTTCGATTTCGGGTTCCCAAATTACAACGGGTGGCTCTTGTACAACCGCCGGTTTATAAATCACCTCTGGTATTGGTTCCGGTTCTAAGACAGTCTCTGCATAAATCTCGATTTCGGGTTCCAAAATTACAACGGGTGGCTCTTGTACAATCGCCGGTTTATAAATCGCCTCTGCGATCGCTTCCGGTTGTGGCAACGGATCTACTGTTAGATCAACGAACACGGGAATTGCAGGACTCTCGATTTCTGAGAAAAGCGGGACTATTGGAACGTCCGGAAATACTTCTACTACAGCATCCGAAGGTTTCTCGTATACCGACGGCTCTGCGTCTCCAGCGGGCTCTATCAGGGCGGTAAAAGCAGGTTCTACCGGTACGGGAAGCGATTCGACTACGATTGCCTTCGGTTTCTCATAAATATCGGCCGGGATAAACTGATCGCTATCTACTGAAGACAAAAGTGTATCTGGAACAATATATTCCTCTACGACGGGTGGAATATGCGTAATCGGAGCACTACCTACCTCTTCAATCGGCCCAATTGGGAAATCGAATTGCGTAGGTTCTTCAACGTCATAAACTACAACGGATTGAGTTTGAATTACCAAATCGCTATCAGGAGGGATTATCGGCTGAGTGTGAGCTATCGGCTCTTCGACGGTTAAAACGACAGCCTGCGGTTCTTCTTCTTTGGCATCTCCAGGTTGTACAACCTGTTCTACTTCAACCGGCACGAACGGTTTTTCAGGCTGGACTTCTGATTGCTGCTGCTCGTTTTCAACAGCTACTGTCAGAACCGGCAAATCCGTTTGGTAAAGCTGTCGTTTGCAATAAGAAACATTCAGAAAGATAATAATGAGAAGGACCAATAAAATGAGCAGCAGGACAAGTACCCGCTTTGTATATGGAGCCTTCATGTGATCCTTCTGCATGAGGTGTCTGGCGACACGATTATTTGTTGTACGTTATCTTGGCTGAATACTGTTTATAGGCATCGGTAAGCTTGGTAGGAAAAGCAAGAGTATCTGGCCAAACTGCTTCAACGGTAACGGTTTTGCCGGCTAACAAGTTTAGACCGTTCAAAAAGCCGAGCGCTCCACTTTCGTACAATATCGAATTACGGCTTGCATTCTCGATTACCTCTACGCTTACGCTATTAAGAATCTGGTGCACGGTTCCAGTATTCGAAACGGTTATGGCCATCACTTTCCGACCGTCTGAGGTTATTTTGGGAGTAACCTGATCGACCACGATTCGTTCCAACACTCTGGTTGGAGACACGTATGCACTGGTGGTATAGACATAGAGGAAGTTGAACATACTCTGACCTTCTGTCGCTCTTCCCTGTGTATACGAAAGCTGTTC
>JAAYDK010000037.1 GCA_012729295.1 Spirochaetales bacterium
GCCGGCAGCAGCTGAGTAATCGTCGGTTTGTGCTCGTCGCTCCGGTACAGAATACCGATCGGAAACGGCGAATCCTCGAATGCTTTCGCCATCGCCTGCATTCTGTTAGTCGGATCATGCGTGTCTTCAAGAACATAGGTATTCTCTTTATACCATTGGAACGTATTGAGTTTATTGAACGAGACACACGGGTCGAAGATATCTACCAATGCATAACCCGGATACTGGATTGCTTGTTTGATAATATTCTTGGTCAAGTCGGCGTTTCCGACGAAGGTACGCGCGACAAACGGAGCACCGAGTGCAATAGCCACAGCTAACGGATTAAACGGTTCGTTTATCACTCCTTCGGTTTGCACAGGGGTTTTAAAACCGCGCCGACTGGTCGGTGAAGCCTGACCCTGCGTCAGTCCGTACACCATGTTGTTGTGTACGAGGTGAACGATGTCGGCGTTGCGCCTGATGTTGTGGATAAAGTGGTTGCCGCCCTCGCCGTACATATCGCCGTCTCCGCCCTCGGCGATGACCGTCAATTCGGGATTGGCCACCTTAATAGCTACGGCAACGGAAAGTCCGCGTCCGTGCAGCCCGTTGAAGAAATTCGAACGTACGTATTGGGGCATCTTCGCCGCTTGTCCTATCCCGGAGGAAATGACAAGATTTTTTGGATCGATATCGAGCTCTTCAAGCGATTGTTTCAACAACGCCAACAGGGGATAATTTCCACAACCGGGACACCATGCGATATCGGTGCTTCCTATATAATCAAAACGGGTTTTGCTCATCTTATTGCTCCTTTCAAATGGTCGACAAGTTCTTCGACCGTGAATTGAAGTCCGTTGTATTTGAGAATTTTCTCGCTACATTCGATTCCGAGGTCTCTCTTAATTAAATCTCCGAACTGTCCGGTGGCGTTATTCTCGACCAATATCAGCTTTTTAGCCTGCCGAAGCAATGACTCGGTTTGTTTTGGCAGAGGATAGACTTGTGAAAAGTGGGCAAGAGCTATCTTAGCATCCTTCAACTGCCCTACTGCCTCCTTTAGCGGTCCGAAGGTCGACCCCCAGCACACCACAAGGTGCGAATAGTCTTTCGGTCCGATAACTGTAGGAGCAACATCGTTATATGCTCTTAGTTTCCTTAAGCGCTTATCGACCATCGCAATTCTGACATCGAAATCTTCGGTAATCCGACCTTCTTCAGTATGCTCGTCGCTGTCGACACATACCAGCCCATCACCGTAGCCTGGAATTCCGCGGGGTGAAATTCCGCTTTCTGTTATGGCATACCGCTTGTAATCATGTTTGGTTTGTACGATATGTCGCGAAACGGGGAGCGTTGAAAAATCGATTCGTTCGGTAAAGGCCTCGCTATCTAGATAGTATTGATCGGTGAGCAAGAATACGGGAACTTGGAATGCATCTGCCGTCTCAAAAGCTCGGTGCGCAAGCCTGATACCTTCGTCAAAAGTACCGGGAGCATAGATTACGCGCTCGAAGTCACCGTGACCGGCATAGAGGGCAAGATTAAGGTCTCCCTGCTCTGTTCTGGTAGGCAATCCGGTAGCGGGACCTGGTCGTTGAGCAAGATGGATGACAGCCGGCGTTTCGGTACCGCCTGCCAGACTGACCCCTTCGGTCATGAGTGCAAAACCTCCGCCGGAAGTAGTCACCATCGCACGTGAACCGGCATACCACGCCCCCAATGCCATATTTATCGCAGCAATTTCATCTTCTGCTTGTTCGACAACAATACCATATTGACGAGCCTTCCCTGCAAGATAGGCCAATACTGCAGTAGAAGGAGACATCGGATAACTGGCAA
>JAAYDK010000410.1 GCA_012729295.1 Spirochaetales bacterium
CGCCGCAGCATGGTCTGAGCTCCTTTCCCGATTTTTGATCACAGGAGTATTGTACCAAAGAAATGCAACGGCGATGTAACAGTTCCTTCATCCGCTGCCTGAAAACGGTATCAGGATAAGAACTATTGGTCATTGCAATTCGTGAAAAAAAGTCTTTTTTCTTTTCCTGGAAAATCACGTATAATAAATAAGTTGCGTCACAAAAGTATTTTTTTCACAATTTCATATGGAGGTGTCCTCATGTCAGAACTGGAAAAGACACAGGAAAGAAGCAGAAGCGAAACTCTCAGCGTGCTTCTCGGAGCGGCATTCCTTATGGCCACGTCGGCCATCGGCCCGGGGTTCCTCACCCAGACGATCTCTTTCACCAATGAACTGAAAGCAACGTTCGCCTTCGCAATTCTCCTCTCCATCCTTATCGACATCGTGGTGCAGCTCAACATCTGGCGGATCCTCGCCGTATCCGGAATGCGAGCCCAGGACGTGGCCAACAAGGTCCTTCCGGGCCTCGGCTATTTCCTCGCCTTCGCAGTCGCTCTCGGCGGTCTTGCGTTCAACGTGGGGAACGTCGGCGGAGCGGCACTCGGCTTCGAGGTGCTCTTCGGTTCCGAGCAGATCGTCGGTGCGTCCATCAGCGCGGCGATCGCAATCACCATCTTCCTCTGGAAGGACCTCGGCAAGGCCATGGACAAGTTCACCCAGATCCTCGGCTTCCTGATGCTCGCTCTGGTGTTCTACGTGGTGTTCGTTACGAAGCCTCCCGTCATGGAGACAGTAAATGAAATGGTGAAGCCCTTTACGGACATGAACCTCCTGAAGGAGTACAAGTGGCTCGTGGTTCTCACCCTCGTGGGCGGGACCGTGGGCGGCTACATCACCTTCTCCGGCGCCCACAGGATCATCGACGCGGGGATCACCGGCAAGGAGAACATCGCCCAGATCAGCAGGGGATCCATCAACGGCATCGCCATCACCGGCGTAATGCGCTACCTTCTGTTCCTCGCCTTCCTCGGCGTGGTTCTTCTCGGCACTGAGATCGACATGAAAAACCCTGTGGCATCGGCCTTCCAGATAGGCGCCGGCCCCCTCGGATACAGAATCGCCGGCGTAGTCCTCTGGGCGGCGGCCATCACCTCAGTGGTGGGAGCCTCCTACACGTCCGTCTCCTTCCTGAGGACGCTGTTCACAGTGGTGGACAAGTACTACCGGTTCTGGATCATCGGGTTCATCATTGCCTCCACGTCCATCCTTACCTTGGTCGGCCGTCCCGTGAAGCTCCTCATCGTGGCGGGTTCACTCAACGGGCTCATCCTTCCCCTGTCCCTCGGCTGTGTTCTTCTCGCCGCCTACAAAAAAGAAGTGGTGAAGGATTACGTCCATCCAATGTGGATGACCCTGCTCGGCTGGGTGATCGTTGTATTTACGGCCTGGATGGGCTTCAACTCCTTTACCGGCATCCTGAAGCTGTTCCAGTAGGAGGGGTGCTGCATTTCCAGCCATGGAGGTGATCGAAGGTTGGATGAAAAAAAGTATCCCAGAATTCTGACGGCAGGCGACGGATGTGTTGTGGCGGAATTCGGCGATTCCATAGATATGGCGATAAACTCCCG
>JAAYDK010000038.1 GCA_012729295.1 Spirochaetales bacterium
AGATACAGAAAGTGTCGGAGTATTGTTTACATGCAGGAATATCGAAGCACTACGTGAGACCGAACAAAAGATACGCAAGGAGTTGAGCAAGAAAGGCCTGGTTGCCCATTATCGGTTCAGTAACATTTTAAGCGAAAATCCCAAGATGAAGATGCTAATTGCCACTGCCTATAAATATAGTCAGGTTGATTCGAATGTACTGATCGTAGGCGAGACCGGAACCGGTAAAGAATTGTTCGCACAGAGCATCCATAACGCGAGTACGCGGGCTGACCAACCGTTTGTAGCGGTGAACTGCGCAGCACTCCCCGAGCCGCTGCTTGAAAGCGAATTGTTCGGATATACCGAAGGAGCATTTAGTGGTGCTGCTAAGGGCGGAAGAATCGGGTTATTCGAATTAGCACACAAGGGGACACTTTTTCTCGATGAAATCGGAGAAATGCCGGTGCGACTACAGGCAAAAATACTCAGGGTTCTTCAGGAAAAGGAAATCCGAAAGATCGGCGGCGATACAGTCGTCCCGGTTGATGTACGTATTATCAGCGCAACAAACATTAATATTCTTGAAAGAGTTCAGCAGGGATTGTTCAGGCAGGATCTCTATTATCGAATCAATCTGCTAAACTTAAAAATACCGCCATTACGGCAACGGCCTGAGGATATCGAGCCGATTTCCCGTCATTTTCTCACTAGGTATTCGCAAAAAGCGAATAAAAGTGTTCCCCTAATCGAAGGTGAAGTCATCACCATGATGAGAGATTTCTCATGGTTGGGAAACATTAGGGAATTGCGAAATTTTAGCGAGCGCATGGCAATTCTGAACGAAACGGGAATCATCAATCGAAAAGCGCTCGAGGATTTCTATCTGCTAGACGATCACGGTATTCCTCAGGAAGAATTATTTTCTCATGTGAAAAATCCTACAGGGAGCTCAAATAAACATTCGGGCAGATTGTCGGAACAGCTCGCCGCAAGCGGATTGGATCGAGACGAGTTTGCCTGTAAGCTTGGAGTCAGCAGAACGACACTGTGGAGGCGATTGCGCGAGGAAGCTATCAAATACGAATCCTAGTCTTCGTTTTTTACATCGGAATGATGATCCGACAGCATCGAAGGATCTAAGGCGATTACCTTTTGGATAACGTCTCGTAGTTGATTCGCAGTATCGAGAATGAACTTGCCCATGATGCCGTTGCGCTTGTTGCGCTTGGTGCCCAGCTGAAACACCAGAGGCTTCTGGGCAGACGCCAATTCTGCCACGACTCTTACCTTTTCGTAGTATTTGATATCGTCCGAATCTTCGACTTGGACCTCGCATCCGATCAAATCCTCATATCCGCAAATTCTCACTTCGCGACTATCGGTGAACGAGACTTTGCGATTGACGGTATCGAGACAGAAAAGAAAGCCCTCGTCTGTATCTGAAACGATAGGATAGGTTTTGTCGAAGTGCAGTCCCTGACGTTTCATCACCTTTATCGTTCTATCGCGCAATGATTTTAGAAGCTGATGATATTTTTCGGTAGCTAAGCGCTTGTTCTTGCGAGAACGATATAAAAGCGTAATATTCGCAATGGTAAGCAGGATTGCGAATATCAAAAGAATGTACATAGTCGGAGTCATCATCACCACCACATAAAAATGATACGGCTATTATAACAACTAGAAGAACTTTTTACAGGGTATTTGTCTTCGAATAGGGGAAAAATCGAAAGA
>JAAYDK010000365.1 GCA_012729295.1 Spirochaetales bacterium
AATGTGACAATTTGCAGGTTCCCCGAATCAAATGGCTTGACATTGGCAAGAAGAGATCCCTCATAGTATATTTTTAATGACATTTTATCCGGGTTGATTTTTGTCTTATCGGTGAGCACAACCTGAATTGCCGTGGGCTTATCGGCAACAAACATATTCATAAAGTAATATTGTCCGCTTGATAAATCAATCCCCTTGCCCATGACCTGCGTGACTTCGACGCTGGCAATTCCAACGTCCTCCGCTCCGGCCACCGGGAGCGGCGTCAATACAATTACAAGAATCAGCATTATGGATATTAAAATACTTTTCAGCTTATTAAATTTCAATTTCCATGCTCCTTTCCGTACCCTTGAAGGTAATTACAGTGAAATTTTCACATCTGCGCGTTTCACTTCCTCCGCCGCGAAGAACGCCTTTACCTCATAATGCATACGGTTTGCAATGATACTGGCAGGAAACATGACGATGGACTGGTTGAATGCCGAAACATTCATGTTATACACGCGCCGCGCCGCCTGTAAATGATCCTCGGCGTCGATCACGGCAACCTGAAGCTGCCTGTAATTCTCGCTGGAACGAAGCTCCGGATAGGCTTCCGCCAAGACCTTGATTTTTTCTGTAGTCGCATCCATCTGGCGGCTGACTTCAGCCTTTTCCGTGACATCCATGCCCGAACGGAGCCTGATGGTTGCCGACAGGAGCTCAGACTCGTGCCTCGCGTAAGCTTTTACGACATCGATCAGTTTCGTCAGGGTGTCGTAACGTTTGGTAAGCGCCACATCGATTCCGGAATCAGCTTCCGTGATTTTCACCAGCAGGGTCTTGAAGCGGTTGGATGTGGCTATTACCCAGCCGATAACCACGATAAGAACAGCGGTAATAATGATAATTGTTGTCATAATAGAACCTCCTTACTTTTCCGATAGCGGGGAATAGGTGTTCTGATTCAGGCCTCTGCGCGTCAGGGCATTTCAGGGATCATTTGATAGGAGAGAGGCGGATCCATCTGATCCATTTCAGCCGGGTCAAACAGACACATGAGGTTCATCGGGAGCAATTGGCCCAGATCCGGCGTGTAGGAGTAAAAATTATGTATCGGACGCGAAGTTTCGGGGCTTGTTGACATTATTTCAATAAGCAGCTCTACAAAATGGCCTTCCGGGCCTTCACGGATGAGGAAGCCCCCTAATTTGACCGTGTCTATCTTCTCTTCGGGAAGTTCCGGCTCAAACAGCTTGTTGATTTTATACGATAAATCATCCTCTGTCATGCCAAGCTGGTCCAGGATTTCCTGGTTCGAAATCCACCGCTTAGCTTTTCTGTCATAATTAATGCTGGATAAGTCGCCGTTGTGTCCCTGATTGGGGAAGATACAGCAGGTTGTAACAACTTGCAGGTAATCCGGGCTTGTAAACGGGTAGGATCGGATTTCAATCCAGTAGTTCTCAGGGTCTTCCATAAAATCATCATATATCCGCTGGAGCCCCTGGTTCATGGCGCGATTGATGGATTCGATTTCAGGGTTTGTTTCGCCGTCGTATTCAATATAGGGGATTTCAGCGATGTTGTCACCCTTATATTCCTGCGTCATAAAGGTAATCCGCTCATTTGAAAGACCCGCAGGCGATGTTTCCGCCGGGGCGGACGGACTTTGGCTTTCCGGTTGTGCCGCGGGTTTCTTTTCCGGCAAGGCCTCTTTATCGGAGGCCGCCGGGGAGCTTTGCTGTATGGAGGCGGGCTGCCCTATGTTTTTTGATGTACAGGCGGTCAGCATTGCGAGCATGAGCGCAGCGATTGTGAGAATACATAAAAACTTTTTCATCCCTGTTCACTCCTGTTGAATTATATTTTTGTTTTACCTATTTCGTTCAGCGGTATTCGTTTTATATATTACGGGCAGGGTAATAAGCATGCACGATGGGCTTGCGGAATCAGATGACGCGCTTACTCAATCGTCTGTACTTCTTATATATTTGCCGGTATAAACACCCCGACCGGATACATGGAGCGTGTACGCGTCTGTAAATACAAAACGATATTCTTTGTCTTCATCTTTGGCTTCGGCGGTTACGGCGGCGTTCATATATTATGAAGCGTGTTCTCTGTTATACCAATCGTCCACCGGCTCAAACCCAACTTCGTTATAAGGCGACGTTAAATGGAAAAGCTCGCCCGTTTCTTTGTGTACAAGGATTTCAGCGACGCCAAACCTTATAATACCAAAGTAAAAGCGATAATACTCCACACCATCGACAGTGTGCTCGTCATTTCCGGGCTCAATCTCACTGCCCAACTGAAACGGATGCTCGTCTGCCCAGGTCTGCAAAATCGCCCTTGCCTCGTCGGCGGTTAGGGTTTGTTTTTGTTCTGGTTCTTGCTTTTGTTCCGGTTCTTGTTTTTGTTCCGGTTCTATGCTCGGTTTTGCTTCCGTATTCATGCCTGGTTTTGCTTCCGTATTCATGCCGCCACACCCGGTAAACAGGGCTATAACAACGATGATTGCAAATAATAACGCGATTAGTTTTTTCACTATTGATCCCCCTTTATGTTAATCCCATAATGTCCACTCATCATTGAGCGCATTGTATTCCTACATTTCCCAATCATAGGTAATTGCGAACTGCTTCTCCTCTCCTAACCGGCTGTACCCATTGCCGGCCGCGGCCCTCCATATAGATGTTTCTTAATATTTTGTTATTCCGGTTTTACCTCGTCATAACCCAACGCATCGGTTACATTCATGAAAACACTGACCTGAGCAACGCCGTCTTCGCATACGATGGTGCATTGAATCGTGGTTTCACCTACGCCGACAGCTGTCACTTTCCCGTTTTGGTCCACCGTTGCAATGGTTTTATCCAGGGATTCAGCCGTCAATGTGTAAGGTAAATCTCCCGGGATAACTGCTGTGAGCAGACCGGATGATCCCGGCGTCATAGACGCGCCGTTATCAAGCGTCACATCCACAAGCATCTGAGGCTCATATTCGGGGCCGTCATACTCGTCCACGCCCTCGCCCACTGCGGAACCCTCCACAGGCGATAACTCCACTTTCTCCATAATATACGCATCCATCATCGGCTGCGCAGAGCCGAATATCATCACGGGCTCAATATCGTCGTCTACGCGGAACACAGCGCTGAGATCTTTTGCGATTAAAAATTTTGCTAAAGTAGCCCCGCTGTCGTTAAACACTGCCTCCACGGCGTAGAACCAGTTTGATATAAGCGCATCCGGGTAATTGACGGTGTAAGCGCCCAGATTGCTGTTCAAGCTTGTTGCCGCAGTTGGAAGATGCTCAAGAATTGCGCCCGCAGAAGAGTCGGAAACTTCTACATATGCTTCGACAAAGCTATATCGTCCGTCCGGAGATATGAGTAAATCGCCATCGTGGGTCACGTCGACAGTCTGCCCGTCTTCCGATAAGATAAATTGAATGGAAAAGGGATTTACAGCATCGGGTATCGTTTCGTAAAAACCCGCGCCGTCGTCGTCAATGATCAAGACGCCGGGTACGATCATATCGAATGCGGAGTCATCCGACTCGCTGTACCCCATAAGCCGAAACTCAAACATCGCGCAGCCGTTCGATAAATATTTCAGCATCAGCACTGTATCGTTGTACTGACTTGAATCATCGCGGGCGAATGTGGCGTTCATCGTTTCCCATTCTTCGGGAACATCGGCTGAACCAAAACTGCGAGCAGGTGTTTGCGTTTCGCCCGAATCAGTCGCCGCAGGCGTTGTGGCTGTTGGAGGCTCCGGTTCTGTCTTATCAACTTTAGCAGTGCAGCCTGTAAAGAACACAACGAAAGCCATAATTAATAATATCGCTGTAAAGTTTTTCATTTTTTAGCCTCCTCCAGAATTTGCAGATTCAGCGTCTTTTGAACGACTTTCTTGTTCGCTGACGATGTAATCACAAATGTATATGCGCCTGACGGATATTTTTTACCGTTGGTATATCCGTTCCACGCAAACCAGCCGATTTCATTGTTTGTTTTACGCACGGATGTATCCGTTCCCCAATCATTCACCAGATTACCCTTCGAGTCGTATAACTTGCAGTACAATTTTTTCCCTTTCATGTTTTTGGTTTGGATGTTTATCCTGTGCATGTATTTGCCGGAATCAGTGTAATAGGTCTCGTAAGAATGATATGAGAACGAAGACTCCGGAGCTGTATGGTTTATTTTATAAGACCATGACCAATTATAGCTGTCCGGGAATTCTTTAATGCTTAACTTAAACGTATATGTTCCTGAAGGCAGACTCGAAAAGTCAGTTGGGTATACCCAAGTCGCTTTTTGTCCTGCATTTAAAGTCGTATTGTTCCAGTACTTAACTTGTTTACCCGATGAATTCACAATGCTTGTGGAAATTTCAAAGGTATTGCCCATAAAAGATGGTCGAGAGTTTTCTACGGTGAATTTCATACAAAACTTTCCGTCCTTGTTGTAGCTATCATGTTTCGTTACTCTTACACCATTCGACCACCCATCGGCTGACACGCGCAGCGTCATTTGGGGTATCATTGCCGCCGTCATGATCAGCACGAGTAAAAATGCAATTACCTTCCTGGCTTTATTCATCATAACCACTTCTCCTATTCATTGTTTTTTGAGCAGACAGCCGGCGCAGGATGTCCTCCGGCGCAAGCCGGGGCCGTCCCGCCAGTACACGCTCCGGCCGCCCATGATGTCCGCCCGGGTGATTTGCAGCATGGGTTATCACCGCTATTCCGCCGGTTCCGTTTTTATGTTTCGGCACAATCCAAGAGTAGCAAAGAAAATTCTTCCTGTGCGAACTGTCAAGAAATCTTGACAGCTTTATGAAAAAATTTTTTCGATGATCATTTTTAACATAAGCATTTCAAGGGCGCTGAGATTATGCGATGTGAAAACCATCTGTCCTTTTGCATTTTTTTCGAAAACCGACAGCAGTTCTCCTAACAAATATTCGTAAATGCCTGAATCCAATTCATCAATAATAATACACATAGTATGATAAATATAAAAGATTACAACAGTACTAATGAGGTGGGAATAAGGCATAAAAAACAGCACCTGTGCCATCTGAGCACGGGTGGAAGCCTCAACAGCTTTTACAAAAAAATTTTGCGGTGTTCCATTTATTAATAAAATAAGATAAAATGATTTCAGCAACGGAGGTGACGGGATGAAAAAAGCCAAGCTCCTGCTGGTAGAGGATGAAGCCGACGTACTGGAAATCAACAGGGAATATTTTGAAGGCAAGGGGTATGATGCAGTCTGCGCAGCCACTCTTGCAGAAGCGCGGTTTCAATTAGAGGAGCACGCCCCGGACCTGATTCTACTTGATGTGATGATGCCGGACGGCTCGGGATTTGACTTTTGCGCCGAACTGAGACAAAAAACAAACGCCCCCATCATATTCCTGACGTGCAGGGATGAAAATGAGAGCGTGATAAAGGGACTCTTACAGGGCGGAGACGATTATGTCACCAAGCCCTATGATTTAAATGTACTCAGCGCCCGGGTGGCGGCGCAGCTCCGCAGAACCGGCGTTATGACCGCCGGAAAAATCGAGCTTTCCCCGCTGACCATTGATTTTTTGTCCGGGGAAGCGACGCTGAACGGGGAACGCATCCCCCTGACGCAAAAGGAACTGCAGCTTCTCGGCTGCTTTGCTCTGTTCGCGGGGAGGCGGCTAAGCTACGAGGAAATCTACCGCCGCGCTTGGGGAGAGACGTCGCCCAGTGCTTCCGGAGCAATCAGGACCCATGTGGCAAATCTTCGCAAGAAACTGAAGCTGGATGACGGAGGCTGGTTTGAGCTGGTCAACTCCGGCAAAAGCGAGTACATATTCAGCAAGGTACGATATTAACCGGGATTTACATATCGCAGAAACTAATTGGTTACGGCAAGTGTTTTGCGTTTCAAATTGATTGTTTTCATCATTTTTTCCTTATTCATTAATTTTTTTAACTGATAACCAGCGCAGGATATCCTCCAGAAAAAGCCGGGGGCCTTCCTGCCAGAAAATGCTCTGCCCGTCGGTTTTCGGTCGGGGGAGAACCTCCATATCCCGAAGGCTGTCATAGGAATGGTCTTTATTCGGCAAACGCCGGGTATCAAACAGGATAAGATGCCCGTTATTCAG
>JAAYDK010000424.1 GCA_012729295.1 Spirochaetales bacterium
TATAATGACAACTCGGTGTTTATGACCCAATAGTGGTTAAAACTGCATCCTGAAACTTTGGATGCAGTTTCCAGTTTACATTATGTACCATCTTTCTTCTTGAAACTGTTGAGCCATGCTATGACCCCTTTGTCCCTCTCCCATGGATTTACTTCTTCTGCCAAGCTTGGAACAACATTCTCGAAAGCCTTCTCCAATGCCTCACGGCTCTGGTTTGACTCGTTTCGTAGATACCCCTCGGTGGTTCGGATGGAAACATGACCCAAAAGATCACGAATGTAGATGAGAGGGACACCTGTCTCTAGCAATGCCATGGCGACCGAATGTCGAATACAATGAGGTGAAAATACATCGGGAACGATATCTGGCCTTTCTATTCGGGCAACTGATACATGCTTATCAAGGATTTTTGTTATAGCCTGCCGAGTCAGTCTATTTCCGTGCTTGTTGGGAAACAATGGATATTTATTGGCAGATATCTCAAGCAACCCATTTTCATCCATATAGCCCTTCAAGATAACGACCAAGTCATCACGCAAGGGAACTTGTCTGGCTTTGTTCCCTTTTCCAATGATCTTGATGAGGTATGGTTTGGCGAACCGCAAGGAACCTGGAGTAAGGTCACAGACTTCCTGGACCCTGCAACCGGTAGAACACATCAGTGAAAGCAGTGCAAGATCCCTGCGTCCCATTGCTGTTTTTTGGTCTGGAATACTCAAAAGGAGGCGCAACCCTTCGGGTGTGAGATAATTCATTATCCTGTGGGGCACCTTCTTGAAAGGGATACCTAGTATCTTTTGCCATTCCAGCAGGAACCCCGGGTGTTCGTACTGAATATACCTGAAAAAGGAATGTATTGCGGCGAGCCTCACATTGCGAGTCGAAATGGAACATTCCCTCTCCTGTTCAATATAAGTGAGGAACCTTTCAATGAGTGTATGATTGAAATCCTCCAGTGCCAATCTTTCTGCATTGATATCCTCCTTGTCCCGGATGAACAAGAGAAGGAGGGAAAACGTATCACAATAACTCTTGAATGTATTTTCGCTGCAGTTTCTTTCCTCAGGGAGATATTTATTCAGAAATGCATCAAGATAAACAGGAAAATTAGTCGGTGTCTTTCTATTCATGGGACACCTCCGGAAAAATAGACGGAGCAATCTTGTTGCTGTCTGCTATGATGCCGGGGTACATCTCTTCAGTCAATCTGATGTAACCTTCAGTTGCATGCAGATTTGAATGCCCTAGGTATGTAGATAACAGGGGAAGGCTATAATAGAGGTCAATTCCTGCATCAGCCATCATGGCAAAGCTATGCACTGAAAAAGTATGCCGAAGATCATGCAACCTCGGACCTCCGCCTCTTCCCAAGTGGGGGATTCCAGCTTCCTCAAGTACTTTTCTAAACAAACGGTAGATGGTGTTGCGATTACAGGACTGACCATTTGGTCTTCTAAAAAAACATTGTGTTGCTGAAGCACCGACATTGAAACGCGTCGAATACTCCCTGAGGATTTCTAACATGGAGTCCGACACAGGAATCTTTCGGTTCTTCCCGCTTTTTGGACCTCGTATCAATATGGTTCCTGCCTTAAGATTGATATCGGAAATTGTAAGGGAAACTACCTCTCCAGCCCTCATTCCTGTCGCATACAAAATGCGGATAATCACCGGTATGGCCCTATGATGACAGTTGGAGCCTTTTTGGCTCTTTAGGGTGTCTGCAATAGCAAAAATCTTCGCCATTTCGTCCTGAGTAAAAATTTTTGGAATAAAAGTGGAATGGAATTTAATGTTCCTCGGTACGAAGGAATGATATCCAGCGTCTATGAGAAAGCGAGAAAAACCGTGCATACAGTTTATCCTAGCAGCATGGTTAGCATCGGATTCATTTGGATGTTTCTTGCAATACTTTTCGGCTTCAGCACGAGTTATTCCGATTTCCTTTGCATCAATGTCGTAGAAGAAATCATCAATTAGTTTCAATGCATACTCTTGGCTGAATTTGAACCCAAAACTTCTCTTGAAGGTGATGTATCGGTACAGCAGTAGTGCGTAGATACTGTGGTATTCCATCATTTTGTTACCTCCTTGAATGTGTAGGGGGCGACTTCGAGGGCACATTGCTTGAGTGCCTCCTCATCAATGGAAAGATATCGCATAGTCGTCTGGGTCGATACATGGCCGTAGATCTTAGCTATGATGGGAATGGGTGTCTTTATATCAAGCAAACGCTTAGCAAGACTGAACCTGAGGGCATGGGAGCCATGTTTACGATCTGCAATGACAATGCCAGATTTCTTGAAAGCCCTGCTTATGAGCGAAGATACAGAAGGATCTTCCATGGGTTTGAAGGGTGCATCCAATCTGAGAAACACCCTGGGGGAATCACTATTCGGGCGTGAATATTTCAGATAGTCGATGAGGGCGCTACCAATCTCTTTGGTCAGAGGTAACACCAGTGGCTCCTTTGTTTTGTATTGGATGAGTAAGATGCAACTCTTTTCCCAAATGAGACAGGAAAATTCAAGCCGGGCTATGTCACTGGCCCTCAATCCCAACCGTGATGCGATAAGGATTATCACATAATTCCTTTTTCCTAATGGGCTTGCTCGGTCGATGGAATTAAGCAGCCGTTCTATTTCATCCTTGCTGTATACAGAAGGAAGCTCGGGATTCCCTTTATAACTGCTGCGGGGAACAAAGACGGCCAGGTTCTCTTCTATCCTACCTTCATCATAGAGATATGACAGGAACCCTTTTAGGAGACCCAGATATGTACACATCTGAGAAGGGGAGCAGGATGCGATGGATTCGATGAAGTCAAACACATCTGTGCGCGTCAACTGGCTCCATTCTTGCAAGGCCTTGGTGGTGGAATAATACTCTTCTATTATCTTGAGGTAATAATGCTTCTTGCTGAGGGTACCTTCTGTCCGGCCTTTTTCCGCATCACTCTTACCGTAACCTTCGATATCATGGCTGAGAGGACTTTCTGGTTGTGGGGCACGGGGATGGATATATTGATAGATTCTCCCGGTAGAGGAATATTCGAAAACAGTCAGAACGCAATGTATGAGGGCTTTGTAATATGTCGACAAATCTTTAAGTTGACCAGTCCCAAGGAATCGTTGGATTACCCAATCGCAAGTGTCTTTGTTGAACTCTGAATCGTTCTTGCCTCCTTCCTCAAGAGTTCTTTCAATGCGTCTTGAATACTCATCATACCTTCGGAGAGACCTCCGAGAGTAGTTGAGTTTCACCAGATGAGCATTCAGTTTATGATACTGCTCCCCAAAGTTGCCGTTTGTTTGTAATGATTTTTCCATAACAATCTCCTGCCATCAGTATGGGGGGAGAATTGTCTCAAGGAAAGAAACCTGTATGTTATGTAAACCAAGAATTGCATCCAAAGTTCCTGGATGCAGTTTTAACCACTATTAGGTCATAAACACCGAGTTGTCATTATAAATCTCAGTTGTAGTTACTGAAACA
>JAAYDK010000463.1 GCA_012729295.1 Spirochaetales bacterium
ACTTACGTGCAAACGAACGGATCGTCTTTGGCCGCGACGCCAACACCTGCCAGGTCGTCTTCGATCAGTTCGACACCAGCGTCAGCCGACAGCACTGCACCGTGATGTTCGAGCCCAACACCGGCCGTTACACCGTCATCGACCATTCGCGTAACGGAACCTTTACCCAGGATGGAAAACGATTGGAAACACAGGTCCCTGTTCAATTGGATCGCGGCAGCGTCATCTACCTGGGTAACCGCAAAAACACCTTCCGCCTTGAATGAATGTTCCTGAATGCGACAGGAGGTGATGCAGCTATGGCAAAGAGCAAACAACGAATCGTTGCTGCCGTTGTGATTGGCTTGTTGGCGGCTATCGTACTTCTGGCGACAGCCTTTCCGGCCATAAAGCCAGCCGGCAGCCTGCCGCCGACGAGCGTCGCCAGTCTTGTCTTTCAGATGATCCGCTCGCCCGGGCCATTGGCGGAGCAGTTCCAAGAACTGAATATTGGCCCCGCAGCTTTACACGAACCTGATCTTTTGCTCCTGCTGGGTGTGCTCTCAGCCCTGATCGGGCTGTTGACACTCAACCAGATCACGATGCTGGCCTTGATACGCAGCTATCCCAAAATGGCCCATGCGATCGCCCTGGCCAGCGGCCTGTTGCTGGTTCTGTTCACTGTCACCATCAGGTCCTTCCTGGGTGGCCACATGATCCTCGATTTGCTGATCCTCGGCAGCTGTTTGCTGTTTGTTGCCCTGGTTGTTCATACGATACTGACGCTTGCCCACAAGCAAAATGGTGTTGACGTGGCAAAGAACGTTGTCGATGAGACGCAGTCAAAGGCGAGCGGACAGGTCATCGGCTTGACGGGTATGTTCCAAGATGCTGTGTTTGCGGTAGGTCCGGATCAGGAGATCGTCTTTGGCCGCGATGTGCAGCGCTGCCAGGTCTTGTTCGACCAGACCTGTCCCCGGATCAGCCGCCGTCACTGCTCGGTACGCTACCATAAGGCGTCAGGACGCTATAGTGTCCGGGATTATTCCAAGTACGGCACCTTTACCCAGGATGGCCGCCGCTTACTGCCTAACAGCACGGTATCGTTCCCCCGCGATACGGTGATCTACCTGGGATCTGCCGAAAACATGTTCCGGCTTGCCTAATAGGATGTAGAGGGAGAGAGACCATGGATGTAAAGCAGCGCTGTATGAATTGTATGCAGGATATGCGCGGGTTTGAAGTCTGCCTGCATTGCGGCTGGATCGAAGGATCTGCACCACGCGAACTATCCCACCTGGTTCCGCGCACCTTGCTGGCGGAGCGCTACATGATCGGGAACAGCATTGGCTTTGGCGGCTTTGGCATCACGTACCGGGCCTGGGATACGAAACTGGACGTGCAAGTCGCTGTCAAGGAGTTTTTCCCCAGCGGGTTGGTTAGCCGATCGGCGGAAACCGAAGATGTGATCATTTATTCGGGTGACCGCCGCACACAGTATGAAGCTGCTTTGGGTCGATTTTTGGCAGAGGCGCGGAATATGGCCAAGTTCAGCAACCAACCCCATATTGTCAATGTCATCGATTATTTTGAAGCCAACCGTACCGCATACATCGTCATGGAGTTCCTTGACGGGCAGACCTTGAAGAGCACCTTGGCCACCTCTGGCGACAAGCTTCCCGTCGATGTCGCGATCAGCCTGATTTTGCCCGTTTGCGACGCGCTCAACGTCATCCACAAGGAAGGCATCATCCACCGGGATATCAGCCCTGACAATATATTTATCACCTCCGATAAGCGGGTCAAACTGATCGATTTCGGTGCGGCGCGCCTGGCTCAAGGCGAAAAAGAAGAAACCCTGTCGGTGATTCTGAAGCCTGGGTATGCGCCGCCTGAACAATACCGCAGCAAAAGCCGGCAAGGTCCATATACGGACATTTATGCGCTTGGCGCCACCTTGTATCGCATGGTTACCGGTGTCGTGCCCGAAGAATCGGTCGACCGTCTGGTTAAAGATGAGCTGGTTCGTCCCTCTGAAGCAAATGTTGTGGTACCCGAACCGATCAGCCGTGCCATCCTGCGGGCCATGGCCCTGAACAGCTCTGTCCGGTTCCAGGATGTTGCTGCCTTTCGCAAGGCGCTGACAGGCAAGTTTCTGGTTGCGACACCAGAGGATGAACTGGCCCGGCGGCGCAAACGTCGATTGCTGGTCAGTGTTGCGGCGGCTGTATTGCTGACAGCCGGCGTGACCGCATTGGTCCTGCTGCAGACTGTCTTCAAGCCTGTCGAACGAATCGACAGCGAAGCAATCCAACCAGACCAACTCACCATCTGGCTGCCGGATAACGAAGCCGATCAGCAATTTGCCTATCTCTATGCGGCA
>JAAYDK010000039.1 GCA_012729295.1 Spirochaetales bacterium
CAACTTTTAATAAGTGCTTTTGCGTTATATATAAATATAACACAGTATTAATTATATTTATCAAAATAAGGAGTAAAATATTTTTTTTCTAAGCCGAATGATTCTGTTTGACAGTTAAGGCGTGATGACCTACAATTTCAGCTGCGAAACAGTTGATTTCGCGACAATCATAAGAAAGGAGAATTCTATGAAGAAACTGTCTGTGATGCTCATGCTGGTACTGTTTGTTACCGCTACGGCGTTCGCTACGGGACAAACGGAAACAGCGGCCCCAAGTGCCAGCGGCCCATTGAAAGTCGGCGTCATCTATATTAGCCCGCCTGGAGATATGGGGTACTCGTACATGCACGACCAGGGGACCATTGCGGCTGAAAAGCATTTCGGTGATAAAATCGAAGTAATCCGCATGGAAGGAGTTCCGGAAAACGATCAATCTGCCCGCGTTATGGAACAGTTAATCGATGCCGGATGCAAAATCATTTTCGCCAACAGTTATAACTATCAGGACTACATGCTGCAGGTTGCAAAAGAGTATCCGAATGTGTATTTCGAGCATTGTTCCGGATACCTTTCGAATCCCAATATGTCCAACTATTTCGGCAGAATGTACCAGATGCGCTATCTTGCCGGATTAATCGCCGGTACCATGTCGGCTAGCGGAAAAATCGGTTATGTAGGCGCTTATAACACTCCCGAAGTCGTTCGCGGTATCAACGCGTTTGCACTTGGAGTACGCGCAGCAAATCCCAAAGCTACCGTAACGGTCGTTTGGACCAACACATGGTTTGATCCAGCTTTAGAGCGCCAGGGTGCAGTTGCTTTGCTTGATCAGGGTTGCGATATCATCGCACAGCACCAGGATACCACCGAACCTGCCAAAGCTGCTTTGGAACGTGGTAAATATGCCGTTGGTTACAACGCAGACTTCCGCAAAATTGTTGGAGACGACCGCGTATTGGTTTCTCCGATGTGGAACTGGGGCAATTACATGATTCCGGCCATCCAGTCAGCGCTTGACGGAACTTGGAAGAGCCAATCCTACTGGGGCGGTCTCGAAGACGACATGATTACGCTTAGCGAAATGTCACCGCTGGTTCCCGCAGACTTGCAGAAGCAGGTTCTTGCAAAGAAAGCTGAAATTGCCGCCGGTACATTCGATGTATTCTGGGGCGAGCTGAAGGACAACACCGGTGTCGTTCGCCAGAAAGCAGGTGAAAAGATGAGTGACGAAGCGATGCTGACCATGGACTGGTTTGTAGAAGGCGTCGTTGGTAAGGTTAAATAATTAGCTGAATTCGGCTCAGAGAGGGCAGACTCGTGTCTGCCCTTTTTTGAATTATCCCCTATTTCCACGGTACCTATGGTTCCGACCGAGAATGGACGTACATGAACCGAACTATACAAGAACCCATCGTCAAGATGGTCCAGATTACTAAACGATTTCCCGGTGTATTGGCAAACGATGCAGTTGATCTTGAGCTGTTGCCCGGAGAAGTGTTGGCCTTGCTAGGCGAGAACGGAGCAGGTAAAAGCACATTGATGAACATGCTGGTCGGGCTTTACAGACCCGACAGCGGGTCGATCTATGTGCGTGGAAAATTAGCCGATATCCATAGTCCTCAAGATTCGATGAGTCTCGGAATCGGCATGATCCACCAAGAATTCATGCTCGTCGGGAACATGACGGTCGCCGAGAACATCGTTCTCGGATTGAAAGACCTCTCTTTTGCACCTGACTTCGAAACCATTAAGAATCGAATTCAGGAACTTTCCGACCGATATGGCCTGAAAGTCGATCCAAATGCCGTTATCCATGATTTATCGGTCGGCGAGCAACAGCGCGTCGAGATTCTCAAGCTCGTATATCGAGGCGCGGATATCCTTATTCTAGATGAACCAACGGCAGTACTAACCCCGAACGAGTCGCGCGAACTGAATAAAATTGTAAAAATTATGCTGTCGGAAGGTAAAAGCGCAATCTTCATCACCCATAAAATGGACGAAGTTATTGAATTTTCAGATAAAGTCCAAGTTCTCAGACGTGGCAAAACGGTCAACATTTGCAATACCGTCGACGTAACACCACAAGATCTTGCGAACATGATGGTCGGACGGGAAATTCTCTTCTCGCTTGACCGCTGTCCTTTCAATCCAGGAGGGATAAAATTACAAGTCTCCGATGTCAGCATCTTTAATCCGCTAGGCTCAAGAAACGTGTTGGATCATGTATCGCTTGAAATCCACCGTGGTGAAATCTTGGGAATCGCAGGAGTGGCGGGAAACGGCCAGCAGCAGCTGACCGAGGTAATTACCGGTCTTATGCACTGCGATGAAGGAAGCATTCTTATCGACGGTATCGAGATGACAAACGCTACGCCTTTGGCCATTATCAAGGCTGGAGTCAGCCATATCCCAGCCGATCGCGGTGCGATGGGTATTGTCGGTGATATGACGGTTGGAGAAAATCTCGCGATGAAAAAATATCGAACGAGCGAAATTTCCAAAGGTGCCGTTATTAAGAAATCATTCATGCGTGTATTTGCGGAAAAATTGATTAGCGCTTTTGCCATCAAGACTCCCAATCAAGACACGAGTGTCAAATATCTTAGCGGAGGCAATATTCAAAAGACGATCTTGGCCAGAGAAATCGATTCTTGCGGAGGGATTCTCATTGCCGTCTACCCTTCGCGAGGTTTAGATGTCGGTGCCACAGAAGCGGTAAGGCAAAATCTGATTGCCCAGAGAGATCAGGGCAATGCGGTACTGCTTGTATCTGAGGAGATTGACGAACTGCTCATGGTTGCTGATAAGGTTGCCGTCATGTTTGAAGGAAGAATCATGGGAACCAGAGATGTGAAAGAGACCAATATAGAAGAGTTAGGTATGATGATGGCGGGTGTTTCCGTCAGGAGGGCGTGATGCGTATCGCAATTGAAAAACGAACAAAAAAATCACGCTTAGCAATATTTTTGGTTCCGATAGTCTCATTCATCATTTCGTTGCTGCTCGGAGCGATTGTACTTGCACTATCCAAGGCTAGCCCGATTGCGGCATATTCTGCAATGGTAAAGGGTGCGTTCGGAAATGCGAGATGGTTCCAGTACACGATTGTCGAAGCCCTGCCACTATTACTTTGCGGGCTTGGAGTAGGCATTGCATTTCGATTAAAATTTTGGAATATCGGAGCAGAAGGACAGTATATCTGGGGAGCTATCGGCATCACCTGGGTCATGCAGTTCTGGAAGTTTCTTCCAGTCTGGACGCTTCTACCCGTCGGCCTGGTTGTCGGATTGATAACAGGAGCTCTATGGGCAGGAGTCCCCGGCTATCTGAAAGCCCAGTGGGGCGTTGACGAAACACTTACCACGCTTATGCTCAACTATGTAGCAATCGGGTATGCAGAGTACTTGTACATCGACCATGGGAAAGCCCCGTTCGGCAATTTCGGCACTCCCGAATTTCCTGAACTAGCCAGATTGCCGCGCGTTTGGGGGCGCGTACATGCCGGCGTCTTTATCGCATTGGCACTCGTTGTCATCCTATGGTTCTTTCTCTATAAAACCCGCTGGGGTTTCGAAATGAATATGATAGGTAAGAATCCCCGTGCCGCCCGCTATCAAGGCGTCTCTATCAAAAAGAATATTGTCGTGGCAATGTTGGCCTCCGGTGCAATCTGCGGTCTCGCCGGAGCTGTCAATACTGCTGCAGTAACCTTCAGACTAACCAAGGGAGTCGATGCCGGTTATGGTTTTACCGGAATTGTCATCGCATGGATGGCAGGACTCAACCCGTTTGCCTCAATCGTAGTCGCAATCGTTATGGCTGCATTGAAAACCGGTGCCGACCAGCTTCAGATTGCCGTCAAACTTCCCGAAGCGATGGGTCCGGTCCTGCAGGGACTGGTCCTTATCCCGCTACTCGCCGGAAGCATCTTTACCGACTATCATCTGAAGCTGCATCGTAAGGAGGCCCGCTAATGGATTTTATCACTAAACTGCTGGCAGCAACAATTGCCATGGGGACTTCCTTGACCTATGCGACGCTCGGTGAGATCTATACTGAGAAGACAGGAGTATTGAACTTGGGAATGGAGGGCATCATGCTGATGGGTGCCCTTTCGGCATTTGCAACCGCTTTTAATACCGGTAATCTGTTATTGGGACTCGTTGCAGCCATCCTCGTAGGTGGAATCTTTTCACTCATTCATGCATTTTTAACTATTACCATGAGGGCCAACCAGGTCGTAAGCGGTTTAGCCATCACGATGTTCGGTACCGGACTGGCGAACTTTCTCGGCCAGCGCCTCGGCCCCGCTACTAATAAATACAATCTGGTCGGAATGAATCTCAAAGCAAAATTCGACAACTTGTCTATCCCATTATTGAACAAAATTCCGGTACTGGGAGCTTTTTTCGACGTGAGCATCCTGACATACGCATTGTATCTGATCGTTCCGTTCGCTTGGTATTTCATGTATAAGACAAAATATGGTCTTGCCATCCGTGCAGTGGGAGAATCGCCACGAACCGCTGCAGCAATGGGAATCAATGTTCCCATGCTGCGCTATATCTATACGGTCATTGGTGGTATGTTTGCCGGCATGGGAGGAGCGTGTCTGTCGCTCTCGTTTACCCCCAGTTGGAATGACGGCATGACGGGAGGCAGCGGCTGGATCGTTATCGCACTAGTAATTTTTGCCACGTGGAACCCTGCTAAGGCAGTCTTAGGTACGCTGATATTCGGAGGCATCACATCGTTGCAATTTTCACTGCAAGCAGCAGGAGTCAAAATGGTCATCCCATCTCAATTTCTGGCTTTCGCGCCCTACCTGATAACATTTTTTACGCTCTCGATCATGACTATCGCGAACCAGAGAAAGAAAGGTCTGTACG
>JAAYDK010000366.1 GCA_012729295.1 Spirochaetales bacterium
ACTCCTGCGAGGGCTCCTCTTTTTCTATATCCGCACAAGTTGCCGTCTCAATGGGATTTTTTGAAGATCAGGAAATCGATTACGATCAGTATACTGTGCTCAAGCGTGCTTCAGAACTCCAGTCTGTACGTACAAAAGCGTTAGATTTGCTAGCGATACGCGATCACAGCCGCTACGGCTTATCAACAAAATTGTTACAGCGTGGTTTTTCAAAAGATATAGTCGATGAAGTTCTCGCATCCCTCATCGAAAAAGGGCTGTTAAGCGATCGGCGATTTGCAGAATCTTTTGTGAGAATGAGACAGAACCGTAATCCCGAAGGGCCTTCGGTGCTTGAGTCTCGGCTCATGCAGAATGGCGTTGATCGTCAAATCGCGACTGAAGTCTTGTCCGAATGGTTTTCTGATGAAGATAATGTTGAAAAAGCCCTTTCTAAAGCTGCACGTAAGATTATCCGGTCCACTGATGATAAGCAGAAGATCATCATGAAATTACGGAGAAAAGGATTTTCCAAAACTCAAATTTCGGAAATTTTGAACCAAACGGAAGCATAAAATAATGGCCGCCCCGATATGAGGCGGCCTGATCATAATTACCTGTACCTTATTTCAGAACTTTAAACGCATCGCGTCCCGCATACTTGGCCGTATCGCCAAGATAGTCTTCGATACGCATCAGCTGATTGTACTTTGCAAGTCGGTCGGAGCGGCTCATAGAACCGGTCTTGATCTGTCCGGTCTCGAGTGCGACTACCAAATCGGCAATGAAGTTGTCTTCGGTTTCGCCCGAACGGTGGGAGACGACCGCGGTATAACCGGCACGATGTGCCATCTCGATGGCCTCGAAAGTCTCGGTAAGCGTTCCGATCTGGTTTACTTTGATCAGAATCGAATTAGCAGTCTTGGTTTCGATGCCCTTCTTGAGCCGTTTGGTATTGGTTACGAACAGATCATCACCTACCAGCTGGACTTTGTCACCGATAGCGTCGGTAAGCATCTTCCAACCTTCCCAGTCATCTTCTGCCATGCCATCTTCAATCGAGATAATCGGATATTTGTTGACCCAAGAGGTCCACAACTCTACCATCTGCTTGCTGGTCAGTTTTTCATGGGTAGTCCACTTCAGTTCGTAAGTCTTGGTTTTTTCGTCATACAGCTCGCTGGCCGCGGGGTCGAGCGCAATCATGAAATCGCCAGTCGGTCCTGCAGTATAACCGGCTTTCTGAATGGCTTCCATAATCACTTCTAGAGCTTCTTCATTGGACTGTAAATCAGGAGCAAATCCGCCTTCGTCGCCGACAGAAGTATTATACCCACGTTTTTTCAAGACACTTTTCAGGTTGTGGAAGACTTCGGCAGTCATGCGAACGCCTTCGCGGAATGTCGGGGCTCCGATCGGCATGACCATGAATTCCTGGAAATCGACTTTGTTGTCGCTATGAGCACCGCCGTTCAGGATGTTGGCCATCGGAACCGGCAGTACGCATGAATGATAGGCTCCGAGATATTTGAACAGAGGAACTCCGAGGAAATCGGCTGCAGCACGTGCTACTGCCATCGAAACACCCAAAATAGCGTTTGCTCCGAGCTTGCTCTTGTTTTCGGTTCCGTCGAGTGCAATCAAAGTCTGGTCGATAGCAACTTGGTCGAGAGCGTCGAGTCCTTCAAGTTCAGGTGCGATAATCGAATTGACATTATCGACGGCCTTTAAAACGCCCTTGCCAAGGAATCGGCCTTTGTCCCCGTCACGCAATTCGACTGCTTCGTGAACACCTGTGGAGGCACCGGAAGGTACTGCAGCCCGTCCCATGGATCCGTCTTCCAGGATCACGTCGACTTCAACAGTCGGATTGCCGCGGGAATCCAATATCTCTCTTGCTTCTACGAATTCAATAATACTCATTGGGATACTCCTCATAATAATGTATCTGTGTACTGTAATAGAATATCGTAGTTTTCAACTCAATTGTCAAGGAGACCGAGGTGTCCGGATAAAATTCACATCTGGTCACTAGGGCACTTGCCATGTACAATGACTGTATGGAAACGAACGCGCAAAAACCGGTACAATACAGGATGCCGCACCTTACGGATGAATTCTTGTATCAGATAATCTTCTGTATGGAAGACCAGTCAAACGAATACTGTCTGGATTTAAAGGAAGGTTCGCTGGTACAGGTCGAGTTTATCGATCAGCGTAGGAAAGAAGATCCCGAACGGTTTCTTGATATTCCAGAATGGTATCCTTCTGATGGATTTAGGACGATGGAAAAATTTGTTTCCACTTTGCGTAATCCGGTGTATAGAGAACGCCTCAGAGAAGCTTTGCAATCGGGGAAAGGCGTCTTTAGACAGTTTAAGGATACCCTTCACAGTTCGCCTCCGCTTGAACGCCTTTGGTATTACTACAAGGATAAGGAAATCAGGCACAGGATACACCTATGGTATGAACGCCATGACGAAGCGTTCAGACTCTCTGGAATGGGTGAAGTGCCTGCCGAACATACCAATGAACTGCTGCTCGAGGATTTTCAATTCGTACAGGAACTCGAGCAATGGATTGAGCAGATTGATGAGTTGGGTAAAAGAATTATTGATAAGTATGAACACTCACAAAATCAACGTGATGTCCTTATGGCTCAATATTTAAAAGAAGCATGGGAAAAAACTCGAGACGACTTTTATTTCATTGCAATATCCAGTGGTGAAAAGTTCGCAGGGTTTATCAAATACCGATGCGCAGACAATTCGCTAGTACAAGTCGTTTGCTATGCAATAGAGGAAGAGTTCCAGGGATTGGGATTGTTCCGGCATATGGTCGAAAACCTATCGGGAAGATTATGGGAAAAAGGATACCGAGAATTGATATTCCCATTTACCGCCGATACGTTCAAAATTGAACCGATGTTTGATGAAACAGTTCCAATTCCTTTATTTAAAAAGATATCCGTGTCACTAGAACGTTGGGGATCTTCATCCGAAGACCCCTATGACACAGAGAGTTTTGTATAAATATACAGATAGACTTATCAAATATGCTCCAAATACGATGATTTTTCTTGATACTTTACAGAAAATAGACTAGTGTAAATGTCGATGGAAGGATTATTGGTTCCAATAACTTTTTGTTATTATTCAATTTCCATGAGAACTATATAAAAATTATG
>JAAYDK010000040.1 GCA_012729295.1 Spirochaetales bacterium
ACTCAATCGAGGATACTCCCGATTGGGCAATCGGTACGTCGATTGGAGGCATGACGATTAATCTTGCCGGTTTGGGCGTGTGGGTCTCTCAACTTTTTGTTCATAACAACCACTATTTAAAAGAGATTGCACAAGCATTTAATGCATATAGATAGGCAAGGGTATGAATGGATGAAAACGGTATCCGATTGCCTGCTGTAGTCCATCACCTGAACAGAGCACTAGTGCCCAAGTGAATTTTAACTATAGGGCATAGATAATTTGCACTAGTCTACAAATCTCCTAAACTAACGCTTTTTATAGTTTGAATATACCATTTCCCGTATGTAATTCTCTGTCTACAATCTGCATATCAGAGGACACAAAGACCATGGAGAAGATTATGAGGAAAATGAGGATATTCGGAGACTCGATCATGAAGCGCATCGTCTATAGCGAAGCTGAAAATCGTTATAAAACCTTGCCCTTCGAGAGCGTTCTTCAAGTATGCCAGCGTCTCGGGATGGAAGTCCGTGACAACACCATGTTCGGATGTACCGTAGTCAAGGGAATGCAGCTGCTTAAAAGAGCAATCGATAAAGGCCTGTCGTGCGATTATACGATACTTGAATTCGGAGGAAACGATTGCGATTTCGAGTGGAAAGAAATAGCCGATCAACCTGAATCGGACCATGAAAGCAAAACTCCCTTGCCGGTATTCACCAATACCCTCCGTTCGATGATTGAATTACTGCATACGCATCAAGTCGAACCGCTGTTGATGACACTGCCGCCTATCGATTCAGAGCGTTATCTGGAGCATATCTGTCGGGACGGACTTAACAAGAAGGCAATTCTATCATGGTTAACCGACGTTCAAGTCATCGAACGCTATCAAGAACTCTACTCGCTCCAGATCGCTAAGATTGCGATGGAGACCAATACGCGTTTGATTGATATCAGAAGCGGTTTCCTTGCTCGTAAAGATTGTGCTTCTCTCATATGTAAGGACGGAATTCATCCCAATGAAAAGGGGCATGGACTTATCCTAGACATGTTAGTGGACTATCGAAAACATCAGGTTTCGGCCTAATTTATGACAACAGAAACCACATACAGAGCCATTCGTTACGACGGTACCATCATAAAACGCAAGCAGTATGCGGACGTACGGCTACTTGAGCAATCCTATTCTAGAAATTATTAAAAGCATCACTTGTAAAAAAAAGTCTTCTTCAGACATGACTAGCCATCGTTCATCAATGCTATGTGATAGCAAGTTTTTCTAATTGTTGGATAAATATATCTTTACTCCAGAGTTCTATAGAAAACTGCTCATTTATCGGGATGAAGCGCCTGATATCTCTTTTTGCCTCATTCCAATCAATGCTTGTAATTTTTTTATAAAGTTCATTATGAAGCCAAAAGTGGGTTATTGGTTCTTGTATATCCTTCCATGGTCCTGACTGTTTCAGCGCATGCTCAAGGTAGTGGAAATTTATTGAAGTCTTTCTTGCGGTATACCAGATGAAATCATACCAATCTCTACCTTTTACATAATCTCGACAGAGTAGTGCATGAAGTTTGCCTGCAAATAACGTGGGGAGATTCTGTACAGTGGCACCTGATATGTACGGAAAATCCAAGTATTTTACTTCATGAATTCCTTCGGATGGAGGATTAATATCAATTTCCAGCTTAATCCTAATCTTTCCCGGTAGTGAAGTTTTTCCTGCATATTGAAGTTGTAGAATCTTAGCTATAGCTTCGTCCTTTAGGAAAGCGGATCTAACTGTTGATTCGGTTGTATGTCTATCAGTAATCTCCATGTTATAGCCAAATGAATTTACATCATCTTTAACTTGTTCAAGATATGTTTGCCATGCGAAGCCCTTGTTGGATTTAAGGAGCGTGAAGTCCAAATCTTCACTGAATCGATTGAGACCGTAAAAGATACGAAGACAAGTACCGCCTTGGAATGCTGCCAACTTGAAAAAGTCTGTTCTCCCTAACGAACAGAGAATCACTTCTTGGGTAATTTCACGCAAAGCTTGCATCTCTTCTACTTCGTTTCGCACTTTGTATGATGTTAATCTCTCTTCAATGATTCGAATGCTCATGGAAATAACTCCTCTTTTAATCCTTGTAAAAACCTATTAACTCGACCATTGGAATAATTTCCTTCAAGTTCACAAAAATCGGTCTCGCGAATTTCATGGATATGTTCTTCATCAATACGCAACGATTCTAAAAGAGGTTCGCTTGTTGTCCATTCACAGTTATGTAAATAGACATAGTCTGCAAGAGCTTTCAGCGGTGTAGCCTGTAACCAGACGTTTTTCTCTGCATCCTGTAATCTTTCGACACCTGCGAAAAGCCTTTTTTGAGGGACTTTTTCGAAAGAGAAATAGCCAACCGGTGTTTCGAAATTTGTAGAGACGCGATGTGTTACAGCAGTGATTGTCATAACCGCTTCTGGAATCCATCCATGGTTACTTAGAGCTGATTCCAAACTAATGTAGGATAAAGTTTGGATCATTTGCGATACGGTATATGAGTTTAGAACTGCTTTTCGATAGATTGGCGATAGTGTGTAGAGCCCACGCTTGATACGAATGATGTCACCATGGGTAATTGCTCGCTTTACTAACGCATAGCGCTTATCAGGGGAGCCCGAGATAAGTGCAGAAATCTCCAAAGTGGTAAACACCGGCATCTTTACATTCTTCAGAATTTCTTTCACCAGAGTGTTCATTTCAACTCCAATATTAATAAAAAATATTATAGAAACTGTCATAATATGACAGTTTCATAATACATTATGAACTAAAGTTTCTCAAGAGCAAAGTTCACTCAGGTAAACGTTAGTATTCCACAATCATACGAGCTACTTTACAATACCATGGTATTAGAACGTAGTTTTATTGACAGGGTTATATACCATTACTGATTCAAGGAATATGTGGTAAAAGAAAAAGCCTTGCAAGTTATTTACAAGCAAGGCTTTGGTAAGTACCCCGAACGCGATTCGAACGCGTGACCCCTTCCTTAGGAGGGAAGTGCTCTATCCAGCTGAGCTATCGGAGCTTGGCCTTTGTGATAATATGGTATTGGCGATCGTTCGTCAACAATCAGGACGCTTATGATTCTTTTTAGTCATCGGTGAAATTCATGCTCAGCCATAAACTGCAGTGTCTGATGTAGAGAAGGGATTCCTCTTCTACCGCCTAATGACATGCAGTTTATTGCAGAAACGGCACTTGAAAATCGAATAGCTTCATGAAACGGGTACTGTAGGTCGCAAGCTCTGAGAAAGGCTCCGTGGAACACGTCGCCTGCTCCCGTAGTATCGATAGCTTCTACTCTATAAGCGGGGAAAGAGATCACTTTTTCGTCTACAACTGCGAGACAGCCCTCTTCGCCCGATGTCGATACGACTACTTTTGCCCCCCATTTTGCTATTTCAAGTAATGCTCGTTCTCTGTTATCATCTTCCATCAGACGACAGGGATAGACTTCGTTCATAATGAGGATGTCGGCTAATTTTGCCAGATCTATATTGAGTTTGTTGTTCTTTTGCATAGAACTGCCGTCTAACGAAACAGTTACTTTGCCTTGCTTTGCTATGTGGGCAGCCCGTATGGCATTCTCATACTTTGAGCCGTCAAGATGCAAGTATGTAGCTCCGCAAATGTACTCTACCTGATCCTGTGAGAATGCCAGAGCCGGAAGCCGATCGTGATAGTTAATAAGTGTTCTTGATGCGTTGTTGCGATTAACGCATACGATTGAAAAAGCATTTTGACCGTGGGCTCTGACAACATGGGAAGTATCCACGTGTTCTTGCTGAAGCCCTTCAAATACGAAATCCCCGTTTGAGTCATCTCCCAAAACGCCAAGATACCCTGCATTACCTCCCAATCTGGCGAATGCGACGATTGCCTGAGAAGCTCCGCCTCCGCTTTGCCTATCCGTATCCTGAATCCTGTTTGAAGTATTTTCTTTCGGAAATCCGTCCAGCACGCATAGTGTATCGGAGCATAGATGCCCAACTGCAACGGCGACAGGATGGTTAATCGGTTTCATATGTTCCTCGGTATGTCTTTGCTTCAAATAGTTGTGACAATCAATTCTAATGGGGAAATGCCGATATGATAAGCTAATATCTGGTTCTGACGGCAAAATTTTCTTGAAAACCATCTCTGTCTTTAGCTACCCTGATCGCTACTTCTAAGAATAATGCGTCTACAATGGCCAGTTGGGAGAGTCTGGAGTATGCATTTACATCATTGCAGAAGAATGGTCCTCCGAAACTCACTAAACTATGATCTGCAAGGCGGCCAAGCGTTGATTGGACTTTATCTGTTATTGCGATGATAATCGATTTTGCTGATTTTGCATGAAGCATGGCTTCGATTATTTCTTTGGTTTCGCCAGAGCATGATATGGCGACCACCAAGTCTCCTTCTGCAAACTGGGGCATGGTTCGATGCTGGCCGTGGATATCGGAATAGACATTCACTCGCAGACCGAGTTTTTGAAGCTGGTGTCGCGCATACTGCGCAATTGGAGCCGAACCTCCCACACCATACATATCGATATTCAATTTTTTTGCAAACAAATCGGCAACCTTCGTCAGGCTTTGCTGGTCGAGTGACAGGAAGGTTAGATCGATTGCATTTCGGGCACCTAAGTATACATTCTTCACAATCGTATCGTCAGAATCTCCCCATTGGGTTTTGTAAGATTTTCTTCTCATCGTTGCAGGAGATTCCGAAAAGAATTGGATCTTGAACTCCTTCAGTCCCGAATATCCCAAAGTATGGCAAAACCGTACGACGGTCGCTTCGCTGACATCGCTTTCTTCGGCAATTGAATGAATTGAATAGGTAAGGATATCCGAACCTTTTTCCAATACAAGGTTGGCAACCTTGCGTTCTTGAGAACTCATCTCCTTGTAAGCCTGATGTAAAAGAAACTCCCATCCAGCACGGTTTTCGTTCTCCATAACGGCCTCCAAGGAAAAGATAGCATGAAAATAATTTCATGTCAAAGAATAAATTTGTTGTTATATCAATATTTAATTATTTATTAAAAAATATGTAATTAAATATAATGAAATAAATTATTAAGATTTATTAATAATAAGTTATTCATCAAATAAAATTTCTTTCATTTTATGGTTGACAATTGCCAATAATCGGATAAAGTGAAAGTCGGAATTGACTACAGTTCCAACACAATTAATGGAGGTTTGAGAACCATGAAAATCAAACGTATCGTAGCCATACTGTTTATCTGTCTGCTGATGGCACCTGCTGTGCTCGTTGCCCAGGGCGGAAAGGAATCCGGTGCTGCTCCGGCACAAGCAGTTGCTGAAAAGGAGATGACCAAGGAAGAACTCATCGCTGCTGCTCAGAAAGAAGGGACGCTGACCGTCTATTCACCAAGCAGCCGCCATAGCAAAGTAGGCGATGAATTTGGTGCGAAGTACGGAATCAAAGTACAGGTCACCCAGCTGAAAGACGTAGAAATGATTGAAAAAGTTTCGAAAGAAGCTGCTGCAAACCTCGATGCTGCTGATGTCGTGTTCGTACAGGACGGCGGTAGGATCTATACCGAGTTGCTCGACACCGGGTATATCACCAGCTATACTCCCATGGATCTCCGTTCGACAATCGAACAGAAGTATCAGAACCCGCTGCAGGTTTGGGATTTGTGCACAAAAGTCTTCATCTACAACAGCGAACGATGGCAGCAACCGATTACTAACGTGTGGGAGTTGACCGAACCGAAATGGAAGGGGCTTGTTCAGATGAAAGATCCGTTCGGTGAAGGCGTGAATATGAACTTCCTCACCATGATCACGAAGGACGAACATGCGAAAGCCCTTGCCGATGCTTATAAGAAGCTATACGGCAAAGACTTGGTTCTGACCACCAAAAATGCAGGTTACGAATGGATAAAGATGTTCTTCCAGAACGGTTTGTTGCTTGGAAAGAGCGATACCACCATCGCTGAGCAAATCGGCGCCAAAGGACAGGCGAACCAGTGGATGGCATTGTTCACGATGAACAAGTTGCGCACTGCCAAGGACAAGAACCTTGCACTCGCCCCGAGTTATAATGTCGAGCCGTTCAGCGGATTCTACTATCCCATCTATGCGTCCATCCCATCCAACAGCAGAAGTGTGAACGCTGCAAAGCTCTTTATCGATTATGCTCTCAGTGAGGAAGGCTATGCTGCGTTTAACCAGTTGGGTGATTATTCTCCGAATCCGGCTCTGAAGAACACCGAAGATCCCGTTTCGATTCAAGAATGGGATAAGATGCTTATTTATGAAGATCCCGAATGGTGTGCTGAAGCGAGAGCCGATGTCGAAGAGTTCCTCAGTGCGATCATGTAACGCAAATCGTCAAGATTAATTATGCGGGGGCTTCTTGCACGAAGAAGCCCCTCCTTGTAAGGTAATTGCCGATGACTGTTCAATACCGTCTTAAGTCTTTTTTTCGAAAACCACACAATATTATCTTATTCGTCCTAGTACTGATACTCAGCTATCTTACCTTGGTCCCGCTGCTTACGATGATTATCGATACGGTGACGGTTCATACCGCAGAGGCAAGAAGATTGAAGCTGCCGGTTGGAACGGTTACGCTTTCGCACTGGGCGAAAGTGCTGTTCGATCCCGCTAGCGTGTCGATATTCTATAAGCCGCTGTTGAATTCACTTATTACCAGCTTGGGAGCGTGTGCTATTGCGTTGGGCTTCGGAGGGACCTTCGCATGGCTGGTGACCAGAACGAATATGAAGTACAAGAGTCTGCTCTCTTCGCTTTGCATTTTCCCCTACATCATGCCTTCGTGGACGCTTGCCCTGGCCTGGTACAACATATTTAAAAATAGCGTCGTAGGGGGGACTCCGGGGATATTTACCGCACTAACGGGAATACAAGCCCCGAATTGGTTTGCATACGGACCTTTCCCGATCGCACTGGTAACCGGTCTGCATTATGCTCCGTTTGCCTATATCATGATCGGAGGAATTTTGAGGAATATGGATGCGAATCTGGAAGAAGCGGCGATGATGCTCAATACTCCCAGATCGCGTATCATTACGAAAATCACGATTCCTATTGTAATACCGGCTGTTCTTTCGACATTCCTGCTGGTTTTTTCATCTGCGATGTCGTCGTTCGCAGTTCCCACGTTCCTTGGTCTGCCCGTACGCTATCAGGTGCTGACTACCCAGCTATACCGTACGATGAACGGCTTGAATCCCGGGCAAGGCTACAGTATAGCAATGATCATGATCTTGCTCGGAGTCTCGATATTGGCGATGAATCAAAAGATCATCGGCCTGCGCAAGAATTATACTACCGTTACGGGCAAAAGCTCGAATATCGCATTGGTTAATCTGAAGAAAGCACGGACGCCCGTCTCAATCATCGTTGCGGTATTTCTCTTTTCGGTTTCCTTACTGCCGCTCATCAGTTTTGCATTGGAGTCGATCATCCTTCGTCCCGGAGACTATTCTCCGAGTAATATTACGCTTCAGTTCTGGATCGGATCTGCTGCAGATAATACTATGGCAAACAGCGAACCAGGACTTTTACTCAATCCGACGCTGTACCGTTCGCTCTGGAACAGCATCAAGCTTTCGCTGGCCTGTTCGCTCTGTGCAGGAACCGTCGGCTTCCTGGCAGGTTACGCAATTGTACGGGGTAGGGGAAAAAAGCTTTCGGACTTTGTGAACAATCTTGCTTTCTTTCCGTATCTAATGCCTTCGATGGCTTTTAGTGCAATTTATCTTTCGATGTTCTCGATTCAAAGAGGCCCGATTCCTGCATTGTATGGCACATTCGCTATTTTGGTACTCGCAGGTACGGTTAAGTACCTTCCGTTTGCATCACGCAGCGGCATCAATGCAATGTTTCAGCTTTCGAAAGAGATAGAAGAGGCAGGGGTGATTATGGGAATCGGCTGGTGGAAACGGATGACCCGTTTGGTGATTCCGATTCAGAAAAGTAGTTTCATCAGCGGATATCTGTTGCCGTTTACCAGCTGCATGCGCGAATTATCGCTGTTCATTCTGTTGGTGACCCCGGCAAATAGGGTTCTGACTACGTTGTTGTTCTATTACAACGAAAAAGGATGGAACCAATATTCAAACGGAATAAACCTGCTCATCGTACTGATTGTGATTTTATTCAACTTTTTCGTGAATAAGGTCAGCGGAGCTTCTATCGACAAAGGTATTGGAGGATGATATGCCGGAAATTGTATTGAAGAACGTGACGAAGAAATTCGGATCCTTTGTCGCTGTCGATCATTTGAACATGACCATTTCGGATGGAGATTTTATCACGCTACTGGGTCCTTCCGGTTGTGGAAAAACAACTACGCTGCGCATGATAGCGGGACTGGAAACCCCTACGGAAGGTGAAATTCTTATCGACGGTACCGTAGTGTTTTCGTCGGACAAACAGATTGACATATCTCCATCGAAGCGTAACATAGGCTTTCTCTTCCAAAACTATGCTCTTTGGCCTCATATGACGGTTTGGAAAAATATTTCTTTCGGTTTGGAAAATTTAAAATGGTCAAAAGAACAGATTAAGGAACGGGTGGAAGAATTACTGGACATGCTGAAGATCCGAGAATTTGCCGCTCGTTATCCCGCGGAACTTTCGGGGGGACAACAGCAGCGTGTGGCGATTGCCCGTACGTTGGCAACAAATCCACAAATACTGCTCATGGACGAACCTTTGTCCAACCTCGATGCGAAATTACGCATGGAGATGCGTACCGAACTAAAACGCCTACACAAGGAAACGAAAGCGACTTTTGTGTATGTGACTCACGACCAACTGGAAGCCATGACATTGGCCACAAAAATTTGTCTTCTAGATAAGGGTTTGCTTCAGCAGTATCAAAGTCCACTTACTATTTACGGAAAGCCAGCTAATTTGTTCGTTGCTGATTTTGTTGGGAGCCCGACGATGAATTTTATCCGATGCGAGGCAAAATCGGTCGACAAACATACGCTGAAACTTTCGAATCAGGTATTGTGTCTTCACTTCAGTGCATCTTCCGATCTGACCGGTGTTACCGGTGGTCCAGTAACACTCGGCATTCGTCCGGAATCTGTAACGCTTAGCGAGGATGGAAAATTGAAAACCGTCGTTTATTCTTCGCTGCCAAGTGGTATGGAGACCATATTACGTCTGCAAATCGGGGATTTATTGCTGAATTCGGTGGTATTCGGTTCGCTGGATTTCCCCGTTGGAAGCGAGTTGAACATTTCGTTTTCGGGACAGTCCGTCGTATTGTTCGATCAAGAAGGGACTTTTGTTACTACAGGATCATTAGCGCTAGCATAATAAACTCAAAGAACCTGCGAGAACGGTAGTGCAGGGTCGGTGGATCGTCACGCACAGTCAAAGATGGAAAAAGGTGTATAGCCAACCATATATCGCTTCGACAGATTAGGAGTCAAACATGTCGTTAGTCACATTGAAGTACGTGCTGGAAGAAGCTCGGAAAGGTAATTATGCCGTTGGGGCATTCAATTTTTTTGGATTGGAGAATCTTCAGGGAATCGTGCTGGGAGCAAGTAGAAGAAAAAGCCCGGTAATCGCAATGGCCTCGACCGGAGCGCTTAAGATGTTCGGAGAAAAAGTAGCGGTAGCGACTACTCGTGCACTCAGCGAAGAGTATGAGACGGATGTAGTGCTGCATCTGGACCACTGTACCGACTTAGATCTTTTATACCGTTGTGTTGACAACGGTTTTACTTCGGTTATGATAGATGCCTCTTCGAAATCATTTGATGAGAATATCGAGATTACACGTAAGGCTGTGGCATATGCTTCTCGCTATGGAGTGTCGGTAGAAGCCGAGCTCGGACATGTAGGAGGAAGAGAAGACGAAATCAGCGTTGATGAGCGTAAAGCCCTATTTACCGTTCCGGAAGACGCCCGGCGATTTGTAGAAGCCACCGGTATCGACGCCTTGGCAGTCGCAGTAGGAACTGTCCATGGATTCTATAAAAGCGAGCCCAAACTAGACTTTGAGAGAATTGCAGCAATTCATGCCTTGGTTGATGTTCCGTTGGTGCTTCATGGAGGAACGGGAGTTTCTGATGCCGATTTTATACGCGCCATTTCCCTCGGTGTAAGAAAAATCAATGTCGGAACTGAATTGCGTGTTCATGGGTTCTTCGATGTTATGTGCAAAGGGTGCAAAGATGCCGTTGATGACGATCCTCGGAAGATAACTGCAAAGATCAAATCTACATGTGCCGATATTGTTGAGCAAAAGATAGCGGTATTCGAAAACAAGAAAAACTAATACGAACATTCTATACGATGCTGTCGCCCGACATGAGCGACAGCATCGTTATTATTAGAATAACGAAGTGGTGAGAAATACCGTCGACATGAGCGAAGCGATTAATGAGACAACGGTAATCTGAGTGTTGATGGAAGGGCCTGCGGTATCCTTGAACGGGTCCCCGACGGTATCGCCTACGACTGCAGCCTTGTGTGCGTCCGAACCGCGTCCTCCATGCTTTCCCGATTCGATATACTTCTTCGAGTTATCCCACAGTCCACCAGAGTTTGACATGAACAAGGCCAATAGCAAACCGCTGACGATATTACCTGTGAGATATCCTCCGATAGCCTGTACACCACCGATAAAACCGACAACCAGCGTAGCTATGATTGCCATGAGACCTGCAGGTATCAGTTCCTTTAAAGCTCCGACAGTTGCAATGTCTATACACTTATCATATTCGGGTTCTACACCGCTTTTCCCTTCTTTCAGGCCGGCGATCGTATTGAACTGACGGTGAATCTCGCTAACCATCCGCTGGGCGTTTCGATCGACGCCCAGCATCAGCATTGCAGAGAATACTGCTGGAATCGCTGCTCCCACAAGGAGACCGAAGAATACATCTGGAGCCATAATGTCGAATCCAGATATCATGCGGTCATGCAGACCAAGTGCTTTTGCAGCTTCGTTTACTTCAGTGGTGAAGGCGCCGAGCAAAGCAATGACTGTTAATCCTGCTGCAGCAATGGCAAAGCCCTTGGTCACCGCTTTTACCGTGTTGCCGGCACTGTCGAGAGAATCGGTCACATCAAGCGCATGCTCTCCTAAAGACGCCATCTCTACAAGACCGCGGGCATTATCAACAATCGGTCCGTATGCATCGTTCGATATTATCATACCGACGATAGAAAGCATGCCGACAGCAGACATCGAAATGCCAAACATAGCATAACCAGGCCCTAGCGGAGCGCACAGCAGATATGCCGCAAAAGCTGCAGCAGCAATTCCCACCATCGCCGGTAAGACACTTAGAAATCCGTAGGAAACTCCGGATAGGATGGTGAACGCAGGTCCCGATTTCGATGCATTGGCTACATAGTGGACCGGATGCTTGGAATCATCGGTAAAGTAGTCGCTTGCTATACCGATGATGGTTCCGACAGCCAACCCGATAGCTGCTGCTGCCCATATACGCCATTCGAACGAGAACAGATACGTAGCGGCTGCCGTTAAAATCGCGTAAATAACCGTTGTAACGTACGTACTGCTATTAAGCGCGTGAGTCGGATTGTCGTGCTTACCCATCTTTGCAGTGCCGACTCCGACGATTGATGCAAACAACCCGATTGTCGCATAGCAGAATACGGTAATCACGTTCTTACCCGGGTTGGCACCGTCGAGCGAAAGTGCCATGACGAGCGCGGCTGCCATCGATGCAACATTCGAGTCAAACAAGTCAGCCCCCATGCCTGCAACGTCACCCACGTTGTCACCGACGTTATCAGCGATAACGGCTGGATTACGTGGATCGTCTTCGGGTATGCCGAGCTCTACTTTCCCGACGAGGTCTGCACTGATATCAGCTGTTTTTGTAAAGATACCCCCGCCCGCCTTGGCAAAGAGCGCAAGCGAGCTGGCTCCAAAGCTGAAACCTAAAATAGCGGTGGCGTCTTTGGTAATCATGAATACCGCCGTCACGCCGAGCAAGCTCGTACCGACTACAGCCATTCCCATAACCGCCCCGCCTCTGAAGCCGGCAAGAAAAGCCGGTTTGATTCCCTTTTGTGCAGCTACAGCTGATTTTCGGTTTGCAATGGTCGCTACCTGGATACCGACTTTTCCTGATAAAGCCGAAAATATCGTACCGATGATAAAGGATATTGCCATGACAAGATTGTCGGCGGCTCCCTTCCAGATCGGAGTAGGAATGAATAATAGGATAAGAATCGCAACGATACCTGCAAAACGAGCCAATATCGAATATTCTCGTTTTAGAAATGTATTGGCTCCACGGCGAATATAGTCTCCAATAGTTTCGACTTTGTGATCACCTTTCGGCTGTGCTTTCACCCACGTGTAGAGCCACAGAGCGACACCGAACGACAATACTGAAACACCCAACGCTGCTAGTTGAAAAAATAAGATGCTGTTTTCCATATTCCCTATCCTTACTATTATGATTAAAGGCACCTCTGGTACCTATGGTTTGCATACTTCTGTTATTTACGAGCTCAATAGAATCACGCAAATGAACTAGATGGTTAAGACCGTTTCAGTGTTGTGATTTCGGTCGGCAGCGCAACGAGGTGGATACATGTTGCTGTTTAATTTCGGATGCCATGAAAAGGCCTCCTTTCGATATGTGATGCAAATAGGACGCAAGGCGTCCCAATTCTAAGAGCGTTCCATACGGATGTCAAGGAAAATATGAATTAAAATAAGCATGGTTGAAGAACCTAAATTTTTTGAAAAAATGCAAAAAACGAATCTTGTGAAAGTGGTCTAACTATATAAAATATAAGGTTTTTTAAGAAAATGATCGATTCTTATGAAAGAGTGTTGAATAAATATACCATATTATGTATATAATTCCTTTAACTTTGCGTTTCGTTTTTCTTGGCGGCAAGTAAGACGAACAGACAAAGTGCTGTTCATACTAGGAGGTATTAGTATGGTAAGAAAAATCAGTTTCGTGGTCAGTATGATACTTATGGTCTGTTTCAGTCTGCCTCTGTTCGCAGGGGGCCAAACCGAAACCGCAGCTGTTGAGACAATTAAACTTGGTTTTATCGGTCCGATGACCGGTGATTATGCCAACTACGGCCAATTGATTTCCAAAGGCGCGCAGCTAGCAATCGATGAGAAGAACGCAACAGGCGGTATTGCCGGAAAAGTAAAAATCCAACTGATCATCGAAGATTCTGAAGGAAACCCGGAAAAGGGTTTGGCAGGAATCGAAAAGCTTTCAAGTTCAGATAAGATAGTTGCTTTGATCGGCCCTGTATTTACGGGTGTTTCGTTTGCCGTCGGTGAACGGGTCCAGGTCGAAGGCATTCTGATGGTTACTCCTTCCGGGACACACGCAGACATCACCAATATCGGAGATTATGTATTCCGCACAGTTCCTAGCGATGGATTGCAGGGCGAAGTAGCCGGTAACTATTTCTATGAAGTACTTGGCGTACGCAATCTCGGCGTTCTCTATATCAAGAACGATTATAGCCAGGGTTTGTATGAAGGAACAAAAGCCAGCTTCGAAGCCCGTGGCGGGAAAGTCACCATTGCCGAAACCGGCCAGATCGGAGATAAGGATTTCAAAACCCAGCTGACCAAGATCAAAGCCGCTGCTCCCGATGCCATCTATATCCCCAACTACACTGCGGAAATGGCACAGATTCTGGAACAGGCTTCGCAGTTAGGTTTAAACATCCCGTTCCTCTCGAGCGATGGATTCTCGAATCCTGAGATTTACGACCTTGCAGGAGCATATACCGATGGCGTAATTTATGTTGGCCCGACCAAAGTAGCAGAGTCCGACGCATCCAAGGCCTTCGTCGACAAGTATACGAAAACATACGGATTTGCACCCGACTCGTTTGCTACCAATGCATACGACGCTGCGTACGTTCTCTTCGATGCACTCGAGAAAGTGTACAAGGCAAGCGGCAAGTTCGACCGTAAGGCAGTTCGCGATGCGTTTGCCGCAACCAAGGATTTCCTCGGTGTCAACGGAAAGATCAACTTTGCAGAAAATGGTGACTTAGTCGCTTATCAGGGACTATACAAAGTCGAAGGTACTACTCCGAAATACTTAGGTGCCTATACGGTAGTAGACGGGAAGCTTGTCGAAGTCAAATAACGGCTAAGCGTGAGTTTGTTGCACATCTAGCGTACGGTATGCTAATGTGACATTAGCGACACTACAGACCTCCGCCCGTCGCGGAGGTCTGTCTTGTTAAGGAGCGATTTTCATGGGATCATGGGCTGAGTTTTTCCAACATTTGATGAATGGCCTGACACTAGGAGGCATCTACGCCCTCATCGCATTAGGCTATACCATGGTGTATGGAATTCTCAAGTTCATCAACTTTGCACATGGCGATATCCTCATGATGGGTTCTTATATCGGTCTATTCGTATACAACGCCATCAGAGGAGAACTACTTGGATTCTGGACGATTATCGCTTTTTTCCTCTCCATGCTGGTCGGTATGATGTTTAGCGCAATTTTAGGCATGGCAATCGAAAAAATTGCCTATAAACCGCTTCGCAAGGCCACACGGCTTGCCCCGCTTCTTTCAGCCATCGGCGTTTCATTTATCTTGAGCAACCTTGCAGCTTGGATGTGGGGAACAAAATCAAAGAAGCTCGAGTATCCGTTCGATAATTCTCCCATTCATCTCGGCGATATTGCCGTGACACCACACCAGATTATGATACTTGTGGTGGTCGTGGTTATGATGGTGGCTCTTAAACTGTTCATTGATCGCTCTCGACTCGGTAAGGCGATGCGTGCAACCAGTCTCGACCAGGATACTGCAAAGCTAATGGGAATCAAGGTAGACAGAATTATCGCAATCACCTTTGCGATAGGTTCTGCATTGGCAGCTACCGCAGGTTTCCTCATAGCTTTGGAAATAAAAGTATACCCAAGCATGGGGACCATGACCGGCCTGAAGGCCTTCGTTGCAGCAGTTGTCGGCGGAATCGGCAATATCAGCGGAGCCATGGTAGGAGGTATCCTGCTCGGCTTGATAGAAACCTTCGGTGTCGCCTTGTTGGGAATCCCATACGCATTGCGCGATACGATTGCATTCATCATATTAATCATCATCCTGTTGGTTAAGCCCGAAGGACTGCTCGGTAAGGCAGAAAAGGAGAAAGTATAATGCTGAACTTTATCCTTCTCATCTTTATCTATAGCGGAATATATGCCTTGATGGCCATGGGTCAGAATGTAATTACCGGCTACGTCGGATTACTGTCGTTGTGCCAGGCAGGTTTTTTTGCAATCGGAAGCTATGCTACAGCAATCTTGAGTGTGTCCTACGGCTGGAACTTCTGGCTCACGGTTCCGATTGCCGGCTTACTTGCTGCTTTAGCCGGTATTATTATCGGACTGCCGACATTACGCCTAAAAGGCGATTATCTGGCAATCGCCACGTTAGGGTTCGGCGAAATCATCCGAAATATTATCAACAACTGGGACAGCCTTACCGGAGGGCCGATGGGAATCAAGCGTATCCCGATGGCCTCTATATTCGGTTATACAATAAATCCGTTTGATAAATGGGCTTTTCTGGGTATGGTATGGATTTTCGTACTTCTCGGCTACCTATTTTTCAAACGGCTGGCGCGGTCTCGAATCGGACGTGCTCTGGAAGCAATCCGCGAAGACGAAATTGCAGCTTCTTCAATGGGTATCAACACGACCAAGTATAAAGTGTGGGCATTTGCGCTCGGGGCATTCGCAGCGGGAGTCGCAGGCAGTCTTCAGGCTGTATTTACGCTTTCAGTTACTCCGGGACCCTTTACGTTTATGGTCTCGATCATGGTGCTCTGTATGGTTGTTCTCGGCGGGATGGGCAACTTTATTGCCGTCATCCTCGGGGCGTTTCTCATTCAGTTCATTTCCTATTTCCCGCAACTTGTCGGCTTATCCAATGTAATTCCCCCGCAATTCAAACAAATATTATTCGGACTGATTTTAGTAGTGATGATGATCTGGCGGCCTCAGGGGATCCTGGGTAGGGCTCCGCGCATGTCGATATCCGGAATAAGAAGAAAAAAACGTACAACCTCCAACGGGGGGGAAAGCGGTGACACGATCCAAGGAGGTTCAAGATGACCTTATTGGAAACTCAAAAGCTTACCCGGGCCTATGGAGGAGTCGTTGCGGTCAGCGAAGTCGATTTTGAAGTCGAACAAGGCTTGATAACCGGCTTGATAGGACCGAACGGGGCCGGTAAAACCACGTTATTTAATAATATTACCGGTCTTGACGTACCTACCTCCGGTACAGTCCAATTCAAGGGTAAAAACATTACCGGTAAGAACGCCCATACAATATGTCGGATGGGGATTGCCAGGACCTTTCAAAACATTCGTTTGTTCAAAGAGCTTACGGTATTAGAAAATGTCATGCTCGGGCGACATTTTAAAGTGGGGCGGTCTGCCTCAACCGGCCGGCTGGCTACCGCATTAAAAAGCTTCTTCTCGATGGAGGAAGAAGAAAGTATCATGCGCGAGCATGCCTTGAAATGGCTCTCGTTCTTCCATCTTGAACACCTTGTGGATGAGTTGGCAAAGAACCTCCCGTACGGTCATCAAAGAGAGTTGGAGATAGCCAGAGCCTTGGCTACCGAGCCGTCGTTGTTATTCCTAGACGAGCCTGCTGCCGGCATGAATCCTCAGGAAACCGACGCGCTTATGAAAACTATCAGGAAAATTCGTTCGTTGGGGATCACTGTCGTTCTCATCGAGCACGATATGAAACTGGTCATGAATATTTGCGATACCATTACCGTATTGAATTATGGTCAAAATATTGCTCAGGGAACTCCTTCGCAAATCAAACGAAATCCGCTGGTCGTCGAGGCGTATCTCGGCAAGGAGGATGCATGAGCGAGCTGTTGAGCATTGATCATATCAGCGTCTCCTATGGAAACATACAAGCACTCCGTGATGTAAGCATCCATGTCCGCGAAGGCGAAATCGTATGCCTGATCGGAGCAAACGGGGCTGGGAAAAGTACCCTGTTGAAAGCGATTGTAGGACTCGAACCGTTGGTAAGCGGGTCTATAGCGTATAAGGGTGAAGTAATCGCACGTAACGATCATGCCTTTGGTTCCCATAACCCGCTGCTACGGTTTTTCAAGAATCCGAAGCATGCTGCACAAGATACAAGATCGTTGCGTACCGATGAAATCGCCAGCCGCGGAATTGCCTTGGTTCCCGAAGGCCGAAGGGTATTTGCCGACCTGACGGTTGAAGAAAATCTGGACATGGGAGCATTCCTCATCGATGATGATGCATTCATCGCCAAGAAGAAGAAGGAAATGTATGAATTCTTTCCAATCCTCGGAATGCGGCGAAAGCAGAAAACCCGTTCGCTTAGCGGCGGCGAACAACAGATGATGGCCATAGCAAGAGCTTTGATGAGCGCACCTAAATTGCTGCTTCTCGATGAACCGGGGCTGGGTCTGGCGCCGCTGATCATTCAGGACATTTTTGAAAAGATCGAGATTATCAACAAAGAAGATAATGTGACTGTTTTTTTAGTCGAACAAAATGCGCGCATGGCGTTACGTACTTCCGACGAAGGGCATGTCATGGAAAATGGCCGCATAGTGTTGTCGGATACCAGCGAACAGCTGCTGGAAAATGAAAAAGTGAAGGCAGCGTATCTCGGCGAATGACGGTTCCTGCTGGAATTTGACGCAAGTGTAGGGTACAATGAAGCTGTAGTACACGTTCAGTTGTTTCTAGGGATGGAGGATCGAGATGATTATTGAGAGAAGGATGACGCGGAATCCGGTAACCGCAACTCCCGATATGTCAGTGGCCGAAGCATCAGCGATCATGAAACGCGAAAAGGTCCATCGTCTTCCTGTTCTAGACAAGGACAAGAAACTTGTCGGCATAATTTCCGAAAAGGATATCTTATATGCTTCTCCTTCACCGGTAAGCTCGCTATCGATTCACGAAATGGCATACCTGCTTTCGCAATTGACGGTAAAGAAACTGATGACGAGAGATGTCGTCACTATAAGCAAAGACATTACCGTAGAAGAAGCAGCCAGATTGATGGTCGACCAGGACCTTTCAAGCCTGCCGGTGCTTGAGGACGGAAAGCTTATCGGAATCGTTTCGAAAAGCGATCTGTTCAAAATCCTTCTCGAGCTGTTCGGGGCCCGCCATTACGGCATACGGATGAGCTTTCTGGTACAGGACAAACCTGGTGCCATCGCCGAAATTTCTGGCGCCTTAGCCCAGCATGGCGTTGATATCATCGCCTTCGGCACATTTGCCGGAACGGATAGCACGAATGCAATTTGCACTATCAAAATGCAAAACATATCAGTCGGCGATGCGGTCGAGATCATCAAACCATTCGTCCTTCAAATCCTCGATGTCCGCGAGGTATAGATGGATTTTAAGGAAATTCTAGAAAGATGGGAAAATTCTCCATCGGGAAGAAAGGCGGTTGATGACAGCCGCTTTTCTCGTATTATAAAGGAAAAAGAGGATGGTCTTCACGATTCAAGACATCGATTTACTAAAGATGGTTTGAATAAAAGTGACTTTAAGCGGCTTGTGATTGAAGATTCTATTGATCTTCATGGCATGACTGGCGACGAGGCTATCGATTTCCTTCGCAACTTCCTCGCTGGAGCAGCTTCCCGTAAATTGAGGAAAATCAGGATTGTACATGGTAAGGGTCTTCATTCCCAGGACGGTAGGGCGGTCCTGCGGGATATCGTCTATCGTGAATTAAGCCAGTCGAAATATGTAAGAGCGTTCCAAAAGACCGCACCTGCCGACGGGGGCAGCGGAGCAGTATGGGTTGTACTGAAATTCGAGTAGGCGAACGTTGGCTAAAAGGTCTCTAGCGTTCCCTATAGATAATCCGGCCTCTGGTAAGATCGTACGGTGAAAGAGCCACGCGAACCGAATCGCCGGGAACAATTCTGATATAGTGTTTACGCATCTTGCCCGATAGATGGGCCAAAATAACATGTCCGTTTTGTAATTCGACCCGGAACATGGTGTTCGGCAATGCTTCCCGAACAATCCCCTCTACTTCAATCGCTTCTTCTTTAGCCACAAACCCTCCATAGTTCTTCAAACGGGAACTCGGGAATTGTATGAGAAGGAAATGCTTTTGTCAACGCTTCTTAGAATCTGATACCGATTACCGATACCGATTTTGGATTATGAATGTATTGTTTCTCAATCAAAGAAATCCTGTTGTTAACACACATGTAATTCTTGGACAACTTATGCTAGTGTCAAGTATCGAACTCCGATTCTTTCATGATAGACATATGTTGAAGTCTTACGAGTATTAAAAAGCCAATATGATATCTTCAATAAAAATCTATCCTTTCAAGAGCGGGGAGAAAATATTCCAATAGCCCATGAAGAAAACAATCAGCACGATGACCGGTACGATATAGGTAACATACACTCTAGCCCAAGCGGGGAATTTTATCCCTTTCCCCGTATCGGCTTCGGCCTTGAAGTTTTTCCATCCCCAACCGCGTTTAGAACAGCAGAAAAAGAGGAAAATCAACGAACCAAGCGGCAACAGTGTAGAGCTCACGATAAAATCTTCCAGATCGAGAATGCCTGTTTCCGGCCCGAACGGCTGGAAGGCCGACCATTTGTTAAATCCAAGGACGCACGGCAGACTCAATGCAATCAGTGCTACGATATTGACCGCTACTGCTTTCCTTCTGGACCATCCTTTTACGTCAATCCAGTAGCTGATGATATTTTCAAATACCGATACCAGGGTGGACAGTGCTGCGAAACTAAGGAAAATAAAGAATAGCGCTCCCCAGATGCCGCCGGCGGTCATAGCATTGAAAATATTCGGCAGCGTAATAAAAATCAACGACGGACCGGCGCCGGGATTGATATTGTATGCAAAGCTTGCAGGAAAAATAATCAGGCCGCTTAACAACGCAACCGAAGTATCAAGAGCGATGATGTGTATCGACTCACCGGTAAGTGAACGGTCTTTATTGATATAACTGCCGAATATCGCCATGGAGCCGATTCCCAGACTAAGCGTAAAGAACGCCTGGCCCATAGCAGCATAGACTGCGTCCCAGAATCCGGCTTCGACAAACCGTGAAAAATCGGGAAGAAGGTAGAAGGCAAGACCTTTTGAAGCACCGGGAAGCGAAATTGCCTTAATTACCAGTAAAAGCATGATGACAAACAGAAGCATCATCATAATCTTAGTAATTCGCTCGACTCCCTTACGTAATCCAATAGCGCAGATTCCCATCCCGAGAAGTACCGCCAGTATCATCCAAAATATCATAGTCCCGGGACTACTGAGCATTCCACCGAAAAAGGCTCCGACCGCATCTGGATCAAGACCTCTCAACTTTCCGGAAAGCATTGCGTATACATAATAAAACAACCAGCCGCTGACGGATGTGTAAAACATCATGAGGACATAATTACCCGCAACTGCAACAGGTCCGTACACGTGCCATTTCGTCCCCTTCGGTTCAAGTGTCTTTAAGGCAAGACCGATATTCTGCTTCGAAGCACGCCCGATGGCAAATTCCATTACCATGATCGGTAGTCCGAATATAACGAGGAATAAGAGATAGACGAGTACAAATGCAGCACCGCCGTATTTTCCTGTGATAAACGGAAATCTCCAAACATTTCCCAAACCGATTGCGCATCCGGCTGACAATAAGATAAATCCGAGACGACTTGCCAGCGTCTCCCGTTGTCGACGTTGTTCCATGATTCAACCCTCATCTTGTGATGTAGACATTCCCGGGTAGTGTAATCGCTTGGGACTGTCGATGCAATAATTAAAAGAAGAAATATTCAAATCATGATGTGTCGCTTTATTCAGATTACCCTTAGGCATTTCTTGACATGAAAGAAACTGACATGCACAATACCATCGAACGCCATGGTACCGATAAGGAGTGTAGTCGATGAAAAGTTCTCCAATTCTGCAGAAATACTTGAAAACGGTCGGAATCGAAACAATAGACAGCGGCATGGTAGCCTATGTTGCCGCATTGGAAGAGACCAGTCGTGTCTCTTCACTGGTTGCCGGCAGAATCGTACAAGAACTTGCCGATCAACGAAGCCATCTGAAACTGATTGCCAGCGAAAACTTCAGCAGTCTCGCATGTCAGTTGTCGATGGGTAATCTGCTGACCGACAAATATGCAGAAGGTTTTCCGTACCACAGATTTTATGCAGGATGCGACAATGTGGATGCAATTGAAGATCATGCAGCGAAACTCGCATGCGAGCTGTTCGGAGCCGAACATGCGTATGTTCAACCGCACAGCGGTGCGGATGCGAATCTCACTGCGTATTGGGCAATCCTGAATACAAAGATACAAATGCCCACACTCGAAGAAATCGGTATTACGAATCCGAGCGAGCTGACCAGAGAACAATGGAACAAAGTTCGACAATTATGCGGAAATCAGAAATTACTCGGCCTCGACTACTATTCCGGGGGACACCTTACCCACGGGTACCGGCAGAATGTTTCAGCGCAGATGTTCGATGCCTATACCTATACCGTTGACAAGGAAACCGGGCTTTTGGATTACGAGGTGATTGCACACATGGCCCGCGAACTCAAGCCCGCCATCTTGCTAGCCGGTTATAGCGCATACCCGAGACTGATCGATTTTGAAAAACTTGCACGGATAGCACACGAAGTCGGTGCTACGTTTATGGTCGATATGGCACATTTTGCCGGTCTGGTCGCTGGTAAAGTCATGACCGGTGCGTATGACCCCGTTGCCTGGGCCGATGTAGTAACCACCACGACACACAAGACGCTTCGCGGACCGCGCGGTGGTATGATTTTATGTAAGCAGCCCTATGCCGAAGCAGTTGATAAAGGATGTCCGCTGGTAATCGGCGGACCTCTTCCCCATATGCTTGCAGCCAAAGCTGTTGCTTTTACCGAAGCGCTGGGCGATGATTTTAAGTCCTATGCCGCATCAATCGTGAAGAACGCGCAATCATTGGCCGCACAGTGTATTCAGCAGGGAATTCCGGTTGCGACAGGCGGTACTGACAACCATCTCATGCTGCTCGATGTTAGACCTTTCGGACTTAACGGCCGGCAGGCCGAGAGTGCACTTCGCGAATGCGGAGTGACGCTGAATCGCAACGCGTTGCCGTTCGATCCGAACGGACCATGGTATACGAGCGGTCTCAGAGTCGGAACTCCCGCGGTCACAACGTTAGGGATGAAAGCAGAGCAGATGGCGGAAATCGCTTCAATCATCAAGCTCGTATTGTCGAATACCAGACCGGCAAAGATTACCAAAGGCGACAAGGCAGGGCAACTGAGCAAGGCAAAGGCCATCACCGATTCTGCTGCCGGCGAAGAGGCACGATCGAGAGTAATGAAATTACTTCACTCGTTCGTATTGTATCCTGAATTGGATTTGGATTTTCTAAAGATGCATTTTCCTTTGGCAGAGTAATGTCGGCCGTGATACCATAAGAGGCGAGGAGTCAAGCAATGGGAAGCATTCCAAAAGATTTGCGGTATTCGAAAGATCACGAGTGGGTTCGAGTCGTAGGCGACAGGGTAGTAGTGGGAATTACCGATTACGCTCAAGACTCGTTGGGAGAAATTGTCTATGTCGAGTTGCCCACCGTGGGAGACACATTTCAAGCTGACGAGGAAATTGCCAATGTCGAATCGGTAAAAGCAGCTTCTGCAATCTTTAATCCGGTTTCCGGAACGGTCTCTGAAGTCAATGAAAAATTGGAAGGAGCGCCAGAACTGATCAACGAAGACTGCTACGCCAATCATCTTTATACGTTATCCGATTTCGATACACAAGATCTGGACGGTCTGCTCGATGCCGACGGTTATGCCGAATATCTGAAAACACTCGCATAACACATTTTTTGTCTTTGATATCGTTCAAAAAGCCTCTGTGAATATAGCATACTCCAATAAATTACCGTATATTGTAATTAATACAAATACGGAATTTAAGGAGTCTTTATGAAAAAACGTCTGATTATGATTCTGTTGCTGATCGGAATCATTTCATCATTATCAGCGGCGATCAAACCGTTTGTCGAAACTGAACAGGGATTGATTGCGGTTCTTTTCCATACGTATCAAAACGGCACGAGCGGTACCGATTTTGATTTTCGATCACAAGGCGGGCAGGACGTCCTGTATCCGTTCGAACGCTATACCGTCGGTGTCGAAATAGCAGATGTGCATTGAATCTGGCTCACGTACCAGCCGCTGCGTCTGGATACGAGTGTTGCGTTTCGCGATAACGTCACTATCGGAACACAGACATTTGCTACGAATACCCCGATGAACCTCACCTATAGTTTCCCGTTCTACAGAATCAGCTATACGTACGACATATTGGCAAAATATCCGCAGGCGGTATTGGGTGTTGGCGTTGTCATGCAGATCCGCAATGCTTCGATCGTATTCGAACAAGTAGACGGTGCAAAGCAGTACGTCTCTCAGAACGTCGGGCTTGTGCCGGCACTTGCTGTCTATGCAAGGTATGAATTCCCGTTCGGATTGGTCTTGTCAGCAGATATTGCCGGTTCATATGCTAAATCGGCATGGTTTAACGGAGCCGGATTCGAATTTGAAGGGTCGGTCCTCGATGCCTCTCTACGCATGGGATATCTTGTCCAGAACGATTTAGAACTGTTTGGGAACCTTCGGTTTTTCGGCGGGACTGCAGAAGGGACCAGTACGGATTCAGCTTCCACATGGACCGAACCGACCGATCGTTTTACAAAAAACAACATAGCCACGCTTGCTGTCTCGGTAGGAGTAAACAAAGCTTGGTGAGCCATCGCGGCAATTAGGATTGTCTTGTTACCTCAAGTGATTTACACTGGTTTCCATCAGGTTTCGATTAGTCATCAGGAGGATTCATGATACCCTATCTGCCCCATACCGAAGCCGAACGCGACCGAATGCTACAGGCAATCAAGGTCGCGTCGGTTGACGAGTTATTCGACGATATTCCGCAGGACGTTCGTGCTGATGCTGCGCTATTCGTTCAAAAAGGACTCAGCGAAGCCGAAACGCTGAGTCATGTTGTCGAGCTTGCCAAACTAAATAGAGCTTTAATTCCGTTTTTGGGAATGGGCTCGTACGATCGTATTATTCCGGCAGCTGTTGCCTCCCTTTCTTCGCTGCCGGCATTTGTCACCGCCTATACTCCGTACCAGCCTGAAATCTCGCAAGGGCTGCTACAGGCAATCTTTGAATATCAGACGATGATGTGCGAATTGACCGGCATGGACGTTTCTAACGCATCATTGTACGACGGGTGGTCGGCAGCAGCAGAAGCAGCTTCTATGATGCTTGCCTCCAAGCGTAAAAGCTCGACCGTACTGGTTTCGGATACCGTTCACCCGTTTATGATTGAGGTGTTGCAGACATGGGCGAAAGGAACCGATGTCTTGATCCGGATAATCAAGACTACCGGAGGCTCTTTTACGATTACATCGCTCGAAGGAACCCTGCAAGATTCGGTAGCAGGCCTTATCGTTCAGAATCCGAACCGATATGGTATCGTTGAGGATTATAGCTCGCTTTCCGAACTTCTTCACCAGAACGGATGTCAATTGGCAATCAGCAGCGACCCTGTTTCGCTTGCCTTGTATAAATCGCAGGCTGAATGGGGTGCCGACATCGCATTTGGCGATACGCAGCCGTTGGGATTACCGATTTCATTTGGCGGTCCCTCCTGCGGATATCTTGCGGTTCGAAAAGAAATGATGCGCAAGATGCCCGGCCGAATTGTTGGCCAGAGTGTCGACAATCGCGGCAATCGCGCATTTGTCTTGACGCTGCAGGCACGCGAACAACATATCAAGCGTGAACGTGCGACCAGCAATATCTGCTCTAATCAAGCCCTTGCCGCGCTCACGACAACAATCCATCTTTCGTTAATCGGATGGGAAGGATTAGCTGAAGCAGCAAGACAAAGCATCGCTAAGGCAAAGTATCTGGCTGATGCGTTGACTTCTATCGGCGGTATGGAACTTGCTTGGAAACAACCTTATTGGTGTGAATTTACCCTTCGTTTTTCCTCGAGAGAATTAATGGAACGTATGTTGGACAATCTCAAACAATCAGGAATACTCGGAGGGGTACGTCTGGCCTGTCTTACCGGGAATCCGGATGATAACAACCTGCTGGTCGTTGCCGTTACCGAAAAACGGTCAAAGGCAGAACTTGATGCCTATATCGAGATCGCACGGAGGTCTGCATTATGATTGAACCATTAGTTTTCGAATTATCGCGTTGTGCCAGACGCGGTTACGACTATCCCTCGTGCGACGTTCCTCAAGTTGATGTTCCTGTTGCTTTAAAGCGTATGAAGGCGGCAGCTCTGCCCGAGTTGTCCGAGCTCGACGTAGTTAGACATTTTTCCCGGCTTTCCAATAGAACCTTTGGAGTCGACTACGGAGTATATCCGCTTGGTTCGTGTACGATGAAGTACAATCCGAAGATAAACGAAAAGACTGCTTCGCTGGAAGCTTTTACCCATATTCATCCGTTACAGGATTCCGATACGGTTCAGGGCGCCTTGAAACTGATGTACCGATTGTTGGAAGCACTTTCGACTGTGACGGGAATGAGCTGGGGGTCGCTTCAGCCGTCAGCTGGAGCCCATGGTGAATATACCGGGTTGAAAATCATCAAGGCCTATCATCTGGCAAATAATCAGGGACATAGAAACCGAGTAATCGTTCCTGTCTCGGCCCACGGAACGAATCCTGCTTCGGCTGCTCTCAACGGATTCGAAATCGTTGAAGTCGCTACCGATGAACGCGGCCTGATCGATCTGACTTCCCTAGACGCATTACTCGACGATCGGATAGCTGCAATTATGTTGACGAATCCAAATACGCTGGGATTATTTGAGCGCGATATCGTCCTCATCGCAAATAAGGTGCATCAGGCCGGTGGATTGCTCTATTACGATGGCGCAAATCTGAATGCGATTATGGGGATGGCAAGACCGAAAGATATGGGATTTGACGTAGTCCATCTGAATCTCCATAAAACGTTCAGCACGCCTCACGGCGGCGGTGGTCCCGGTGCCGGTCCCGTACTGGTTTCAAAACCGCTTGTTCCCTACCTGCCGAAACCCGATATTGTATGTGTCGACGGCACATATCGATTCGATTGGGACAGCAGCCTTTCAATCGGCAAGGTAGCCGGATTCTGGGGGAATTTTTTAGTTTTGGTTCGAGCCTACACATATATTGTCCGCATGGGTTTACACGGATTGCGGGAAGCTTCGCGGCATGCCGTACTGAACGCAAATTACCTATTGGCAAAGCTCGAAGACCTTTTAGATCATCCGTACGGAAATTTCTGCATGCACGAATTCGTACTATCTGCTCAATCGCTGAAAGACGAAACCGGAGTTTCAGCGTTGGACATTGCCAAAGGCCTGCTTGATTGCAATTATCACCCGCCTACGATCTATTTCCCCCTCATCGTTCACGAGGCGATGATGTTCGAGCCCACAGAATCCGAATCGATGGAAAATCTCGATATACTCGCAGATACCCTAAGGATGCTTATACAGACTGCCCGCACCGATGTGGCTGTGCTTAAGAGAGCCCCCGAGCATACCGTGATAGGTAGGGTAGACGAAGTACTTGCAGCAAAATCGCCTGTATTACGCTATGTGCGTAAAGAGACAACTGAAGGTTGAGGATTCTATGGAAACAAAACGCGCTAATGTTGCGGTCATCGGGTCGGGTCTTGCGGCGTTAAGCGCAGCAGCATTATTGGCAAAACGAAGTCTCAAGACAATCGTAGTCGAACAGCACTATCAACCGGGCGGCTCGTGCGGGGCTTTCAGGCGAGACGGGAGGACGATCGACCAGGGAACCAGTATGTTTTTCGGCTTTGGAGAACTCGGATTTAATCCTCACCGTTTTTTGATGAACGAACTGGCCGAACCGATTGCCTTGATAAAGCACCGACAGCTTTATCGCCTGAATTATGCCGGCTTTCCAATTGAGTTTCATCGCGATATCGATGCTTACCTAAAAGTCTTAGGCTCATTATTTCCCGAAGATATCGACGGAATACGAGCATTTTATGAATACATCGGAGATTTGTACCACCATGTCATTGCTTCCGACCCGATTTGTGTTGCGCCTTCCGAGATTTCTCCAAAAGCCGGTGCAAAACGCTTTTTCCGGCATCCGATCCGGAATATCAAGCTGTTAAGGCTTCTTGACACGAGTGCGGGTGAAGTCATGCGTCGTTTCGTTTCTTCTGAGCGGGTTATCGGATTTTTCAACAAGCTGACCAGCACATACTGCTATACGACACTGGATGAGACTCCTGCCATATTAGCCATTACGATGTTTATGGAAAACCATACCGGAGGCAGCTATTATCCTTTAGGCAGTTCGCAGCAGTTGCCAGGGAAACTGGAAAAATCGCTTGAAGCGAACGGCGGTACCATATGCTATGGATATAAGGCTGTCGGGCTGCAGTTCAAAAACGGTCAGCCTTGTGCAGTCAGATGTGAAACGCCGAACGGCGAAGTGCTCATCGAGGCCGACGACATTGTGTACGGCGGTACTTTGCAGAACATGCACAACCAATTGATTCCAGTCGAATATCGCGATTCGAAACTTGTCGAACAGACAAACAGTCTTGCCATGACCTATCCGAGTGTCGTGCTGTATTGCATCGTTGATTCTTCGGTTTTACCTGAAGGAACGCTCCCAATCGAAATGATGGCAGACAATCCCTTAGCTTTGGACGAGAAAGAAGTCACCATGTATGCGTTTTCGCTCGCCGATCCTTCAATCTGCCATCAGAACGAGCATGTCGTGATCGCCATAGGGCCTTCATTGCAGCCGTGGCCGAATCCGAGCGATTCCGATTATCAAAGCGATTCTTACAAAGAGCGGAAGGCTCAGGAACAATCACGCCTGATTGAAGTTCTCGAATCGCACTATCCGGGATTCTCAAAGGCTGTCATTCACGCTGAGGTGGCAACGCCCTCGACGATCGAGCGTTATACCATGAAAGAGCACGGATGTGTTGCAGGACCGAAACAGATGATAGGTCAGCATCTGCTTCACCGTCAGCATGCGGCAGGACAATGGCCTTCGCTCTATTACTGCGGAGAAGGAACCGTTATGGGAACCGGGAGCCCTGCGGTAACCATTAGCGGGATAAGCGCAGCAAATATGGTACTTCGCCGGCATCATATGCAGGAATACGAATTCAATCCGAAAACTCCGAATGTCGTACAGATTATTGACGAACACGCTTTGCCGGTTCGGATGCGGGACAAGAGAGTTCTTCCGTCGCTCAATATGATAGAAGATCCTCGGGCAATCGAATTACACGATGCCGCCAGTGCCTGCCAATGGTGCGAGAAAGCAACTTGTTTTGAAATATGTCCTTCAAAGATCGATATCAGGGGAATCATGCGAAGATTGGAGTGCGGTAATGTAAACGGGGCGAAACGATTGCTGGCTCAGCATGTAGATGCTGCAACCGGCCGCCTCGTATGCGAAACCTGCAGCGCACCGTGCCAAGGTGCCTGCCTGCGCAAGATATTTGACCATCAATCCGTCGAGATCCGATCGACTCTGATTGCTCTTCAATCTACGGTATTCGCTTAAGGTGCCTTCGGTGTATCGAGGATTCCGATAAACAGCGGCAGTTGGGTTTCCTGATCCAGGATTCCATAGAAAAATGGACGGTCGAATACGATTTTCCGAATTTGTTGTGGAGCCATTGCGGTGGCCTTCATCACCACAGAAGTGACGGCCGCTGCTTCTGTTCCCTCTTCGTCAACCTGGATGAAGGTTTTATGTTTCACGTCGCTGATGAACAAGTCTTTTGTTCCGGCAGCACTCATCAACGAGAAATCGGCCTTATCGGCTTTGAACGCTATATCCATACCCATTGCTGCTAAATCGGCTAACAGACTGTCTTCGTACAAAGCTTTAAACTTCGGTAGAGCAAGCTCGACTTCGCTCGCTCTGCGTTCGACCGATTGCACAAGTAACGAGAACAGTATTTGTGGTTGCTGTCGATTCAGCCATGATCGCACATCGGTGTTTTTATCGGGCATTATGGCGAAGAACCAAAATCTGCGGCCGTTATAGGGGAGCATGATACCCTGAGCCCCGTCGTGTTCGAGCCATTGCATGTTGCGAGTCGAGTTAAGAAATGCAGTCGTCCGATCACCTGAAGGCGTGTGGAATATTCGGTCGCTGGTTCTCTTTGTCTCGAACGGATCTTCCCACAAAGATTTGAAATAACTGGCATTTATCAGAATCATCAGCATATCTGCCGATGTCTGATCGATAATGGAATCTATTTTTCCTTTCGTGGCATCGGAAACCCAATCGTTTATGCTTTTCGCAGCGGCAAGACCGGCGAAATTCAAAGCTTTCGCGGCAGCTTTGTAAAAGTCGGCATTCGATTGTAAAAATCCCTGGGCTACCTGATAATCCTGCTGAATCCAGATTGAATTGGCTATTTCCAAAACAGTGTTCTTCTCTTTAGTCTCCAGAGTGTTGAGCCATATTGCCGCCGTACGGTTGATTTCATCCATCGAGTTTCCATCAGAAAGGGTCGATAGCATTGCCGATTTCGTTTCGTGTTGCGCACCGTTGGCGGTCATGGCAAGAGCAAGATACACCGATAAGGGAGAAACCATAATATTTTCCGGCTGGCGGGCACTTGTCGATTGCAGCAGCTTGAGCGAGAAACGATAATAACCTTCCAGTACGGGCGTATCGGGCTTGCCGATGTCGACAGTTTTTGAAGCTTTGACTGAACGCATGAGATCCTCCGATTGCTGCTCGCTTAGTGCGGCACTAAAGCAGAAGGAACCGACTAATAGTACGACTACGGTCAGTAGCAGGTTTTTATTCATCAGATAATTCCTCCAAACGCATTCTTCATAAAGGAATTATAGTCCTGTCATATTCTGCAGCGCAATAAGATTTGGATTGTCAACGCTCTGCTTCGATAGTATCCTGTCACACATGAGCAATATATTGATCAAAGACGGACTACTAGTCGAATCTTCTCGTTCGTGGCACGCAGATTTGTTGATTGAAGGTGAATCGATCAGCCGAATCGATTCGATAATTCCGGATTCCGAGCTTCCTGCCGATACGGAGGTAATCAACGCAGAACATCTCTGTGTCCTGCCCGGTCTCATCGATGCCCATACCCATTACCATTTAGTATCGCGGGGGACTGTAACCGCCGATAGTTTTGTGCAGGGCAGCAAAGCTGCGGCGTTTGGTGGAGTAACGACAGTCATAGACTTCGCCGACCACGACAAAAACCGTCCGTTGGCAGAATCGGCCAGAGAGCGTATCGGTGCCATGCAAAACCAGATGGCCATCGATTTTTCCCTGCATCAAGGAGTATACGGCGTTCCCGCAACTTTAGAAAAAGAACTTGCAAGCGTAAAAGCGTTGGGCATTAGTGCAATCAAGATTTTTACTACGTATAAGAATGTCGGATATCTGATCGAGTCTGAAAAGCTCGAGCGTCTGTTTAAAGCATGTAAAGCGCTCAATCTGCTGGTAACGGCACATTGTGAAGACGATGAGTATCTTGAATCGGTTGCACATAGTCGCTCTTGGACATATTCTGCAGTCGATCATGCAGACTTACGGCCTGCCGAAGCCGAATACCGCGCGATACGCAAGCTCGGTTCTCTTGCCTTAAAAGTCGGTATCCCCCTCTATATCGTACATATTTCCTCGGCGCTCGGTATGCAAGCAGTCCGCCAGTTGCGAGCCGAAGGCGCAACCATCATTGCTGAAACAACTCCTCATTATCTATTGCTCGACAGAAGGCGTTTGGAAGGGGACAGCGGAGCGCTGTATGTCATGACTCCGCCGTTACGAACACGCAAAGATAGTATCGCGCTGCAGGATGCATTAGTCGCACGCGAGATACAAGTCGTAGCTACAGACCACTGCTCCTTTACCGCCGAACAGAAGTTGTCTTCGCAAGACTGCCGCACCATCTATCCGGGTATCCCAGGAACCGAAGAGATGCTTCCTTTGATTTTTACCTTTGCGGTAGCTTCGGGAAGAATGTCGCTTTCTCAAATGGTACGGCTGCTTTCAACCGGCCCGGCCCGTGCGTTCGGTTTGTATCCTCGTAAAGGATCGCTGCAAGTCGGTACCGATGCCGATATCGTGCTGTTCGATCCTGAAGTCGTTTGGACCATAGACAGTCATACCATACATAGCGCATCGGGATATTCGCCCTATGAAGGGTCCAGAGTTATGGGAAAGGCAGAAATGACTTTCTTACGCGGTCGGTTAGTCATGGGCGACGGAGTCTATCTGGGAAGGCCCGGAGACGGTCGCTTTGTAACAATGAATTCGTCGAATGCGTATGGAGTTTGAACAAGTTGCAGATATATCGCTGATAGTCGAACTGTGCTTGCTTACGGCTATACGAACATACTATAAAACCAAATACTCGCGAGTTCTGAGCTTTCGAGCACTTCATTACGAACCGCGTCTTCTGGTGATGTTGAGGTGGCTGCTTGGATCGGCATTACTTGCTCTGCTTGTCGCTATTCTTTGGAGGAAAGCAGATTCTCCGGTCGGAACACTGACCTTGACCCCGGTAGTTCGAATCATCGGAGCCTTCGGTGGGTTATCGGCGCTGATGCTGATACGTGCAGCGCATCATGCCTTGGGCCCGGCATTTTCCACTACGGTCGATACCGAACACGTGCAAAATATCATAACAGACGGTTGCTATCGGTGGATCAGACATCCGATGTATGCAGGTTATCTGCTTTTATTCCTACATCTTGGACTGCTATCTGCAAACTGGCTGTTTGCGCTTTTAGGTATTGCAATCATCCTATCGCTTGTTATCATTCGTGCACCGTATGAAGAGCAGGCATTGCTGATGAAATTCCCGATTGAATACGGATCGTATATGAAAACGACCGGAGCTCTTTTCCCGAGAATTTTCAAGCAACGGTAAGTTTCATCTTGCATAGAGCTTCGCGATAATGAATTCTGCCAACCGGTCCGGAACGATACGTTTGGCAAACAATATCATTTTTGAAGAGAATCCTACTGCTACGCGTACCGGAGGATGAAGTTTTTTCGACAATCGAAGGGCAACTGCCGCCGCCAGCTTCGGATCTGCTCCGTGCTGCTCGTCTTGTTCCATTTTCTTGATCGAGCGTTTTCCTTGCACCAGATAAGGAGAATCGTCCGGAAAGGCAAGTGTTCTTTGAGAGGTGAATTTTGTTTTTGTATCACCAGGTTCGATAATCGACGCCCTGATGCCCAGCGGTCTGCCCTCTATGCGAAGTGCTTCTACATATGCTTCCAGAGCATACTTTGACGAACTGTAATGACTTTGGAAGGGAATGCTGATTTTCCCTGCGACAGAACCGGTAACCAATACGAGCATGTTCTTTCGATCTCTCGTTCTTTTCAACAGGCAGCGATTTACATTGAGAACACCGAAATAATTCGTTTTGAACTGCTTTTCGACTTCTTCTGCCGGAGTATCTTCGGCAGCTCCTCCGATACCGTAGCCGGCACAATGGAGTACGATGCCGATTCCTTCACCGCTTGTGGCAACTGCTTCACTAAGAATGTTATCAATAGCCTTACAAACCGATTGCTCATCGGTAACATCCATGCGATGCATTCTGATGGCAACAGGAATGTTATCAGGCGGAGATCCGGAACGGGAGACTCCCCATACGTTAAAACCTGCTTCTGCAAACAATAAAGCCGAAGTGAGTCCGATTCCCGAACTCGCCCCTGTGATTAGTATGTTTTTCCCGTACGGCAGTCTCATGTTCCTAGTTCTTCTTCAACAAATCTCTAATTTCGGTGAGCAATACGACATCTGCCGGAACGACGGGAACCGGTGCCGGAGCGGGAGCAGCTTTTGCGGCTTCTTCTGCTGCAGCTTTTTCACGAAGTGCTCTCAACTTGTTGAGTGTTCGTACGATCATGAATACTACGAATGCGATAATGAGGAAATCAATAACTTTTTGGATGAAATTTCCATAGGTCAATGCAAGCTCGGTGCTCTCAAGCGTTGCTTTCCTGATAAGAATCCTCAAATCCACAAAATTAACACCGCCGAGTACCCATCCGACAATCGGCATGATGATGTCTTTTACCAATGAATTCACAATAGCGGTGAACGCTGTGCCGATAATGATACCGACTGCCAGGTCCATAACGCTTCCGCGAGAGATGAAAGCCTTAAACTCTTGGATGAAACCACTCTTCTTTGCCATTTTTTCGCCTCCTATGCGACACCAACTATTGTATCATTTACAAAATGCAAAGGCTAGAGCACGGAGCATAAACACATCACCTGCAATCAGTATTTTCCGTTTGCAATGACTTCAAATTCCTTTTCAATCGCCTCGTCAGGTTTTCTGGATAACAAACTCGATACTACGATACAAAGGCTTGAGAAAATAAATGCAGGCAGCAACTCATAGATTCCCCACAAGCCGCCCATTGGTGCAATCACATGCTTCCATATGATAACGCCTGCAAAACCTCCAAGCATGCCTGCTACAGCTCCCTGTAATGTAGTTCGTTTCCAGAAAAGGGAAAAGAGCATCAAAGGACCGAACGCCGCTCCAAAACCAGCCCATGCGTATGAGACGATACCGAAGATCGAAGAATTCGGATCCGATGCCAGAATCGCGGCGATTATTGCAACGATGATGATGGTGGCTCTGGAAACCCACATGATTGCACGTTCCGATGCATTCTTATGGAGCAATCCCTTGAAAAAATTCTGTGATACTGCAGAGGAGGTAATTAAGAGTTGGGAATCGGACGTACTCATCGTAGCCGCTAAAATACCCGAAAGAATCACTCCGACAAGAATGGCAAGTATGCCGAATCGGGAACCGATGAACTGAGCCATTACGATGAAGATGGTTTCGCTCTTCGAAGTTGCTGCTTCAGGCGCCACGCCTTCCAGCAGCTTCGGAACCGCTGCCGTACCGACAACACCGATCAAAACTGCCGCTGCAAGAGAGATGACTACCCAAATCATTGCAATTCGACGCGAGCGATGCAGTTCTTTAGCCTCTCTGATGGCCATGAAACGAAGCAGTACGTGCGGCATGCCGAAATAGCCCAACCCCCAAGCCATCGAAGATGCGATTTCTAAAAATGATACAGGAACAGCATTGGCAGTACTCCGATTATGACTGGTGATAAGGCTGGCGAAACCTTCCATCGAATCAAGTGTTGCAGCGATATTGGCAAGTCCTCCCGCTTCGATGATACCGACAACTAGAATGATGATGAGGGAAAAGAACATGAGAAAGCCCTGCATGAAATCAACCGTGCTTTCGGCGAGAAATCCCCCGACAATCGTATACACCACTACAACCAACGCACCGATGATCATCATTAAGGTATAATCATAGCCAAATAATGTGTTGAACAATTTTCCCAAGGCTGCAAATCCGCTAGACGTATAGATGATGAAGAAAAAGAAGATAATGACAGCAGATATGGACATGAGGATCCGTTTGCTGTCATGAAAACGATTTGAAAAATAATCGGGAATCGTAATCGAGTTATTTGCCAAATGGCTGTAATTTCTAAGTCGGACCGCAACAAATTTCCAGTTGAACCATGTTCCTACCGCTAATCCGATTGCAGTCCATCCCGCACTAGCATAACCGCTAAAAAAGGCCAGCCCTGGCAGACCCATGAGCAGCCAGCTGCTCATGTCGGAAGCTTCGGCGCTCATTGCCGTTACCCAAGGTCCTAAAGAACGGCCTCCAAGGAAAAACTCTTCGCTATTTTTGTTCCGTTTGCTATACACAAGTCCGACGACCACCACCAAGATCATATAGGCAACCATGCCGATAAAAGCCATGGTCCTTTGTGAAGGATTGAGAATCTGCTGTCCCATTCGATACATTCTCCCTGTCAATTGTGATTCTTCTGATAGTAATGATAAATATGCATTAACACAACTAAAAGTTGCATATTTATGCAAAATTGAAGTGATTATAGTTAAATTCCCCATTTCATGCGTACTCATATATTGAACCGATTTGGTATTCCCGTGTATGTTTAAACATGATTTCCATTCCTTGATTCTCGGAAGGTCTAAGCGTCATGGTTATTCTTGTGTTGATTGTCATTAGTATCGCCGGAGGCCTCATCTTTAAAAAGCTGAAGGTTCCTGCAGGTGCGATGATAGGCGCGATGCTCGCCATAGCCGTCGTTAACTCGCTGTTGCGCGAGCCGGCGTCTTGTCCGATAGAAATACGAATAGCCATGCAAATTTGCTCAGGTTTGATTATCGGTAGCAGATTGACGAAAAGAGACCTCATCGAATTGAGAGTCATGTTATTTCCTGTATTGATTCTTATCGTTATGCTACTTTCGATTACATTTCTCTTTTCGTATGTGATTTCACACATTTCTTCGGTAAGTTTTATAACGGCATTCTTTGCAACCGCACCGGGTGGCATGACCGACCTTGCAATCATTGCTGCCGATTTCGGTGCCAATGTAGAACAGGTAGCCGTATTGCAATTGTGTCGGTTTATGTTTGTCGTATCGATTTTTCCACCATTGATGAGGAAATTGTACCTGAATAACGGACATTCGGTCGATGTGTCCAATCGTGTGAAAGAGGCAACTCATCCTTCAGCCCTTTTTGCTCCCTCTCCAAAAGGTTTTGCTTTGTTTGCACTATATCTGGTGATTGCTGCCAGCGGTGGACTTTTATTCAGACTCCTGCAAATTCCCGCTGGTCCCATGCTCGGAGCAATGATCGTAATCGTTATAATCAATATTACCAGTAAAGAAGTCGCCTATCCCGATCTTTTACGTACTATCGTGCAACTGGCGGCAGGGTTTTATATCGGCAGCCGATTTACCGCTGACACACTTAAAGCGATTCCTGACTTGGCTGTTCCGATACTCTGTGTTATCGCAGAAATATTCGTGATGGCTTTCGGTACCGCATTCGTCGTACATAAAGTTTGTCGGATCAGTTTCCCTACTGCATTATTTTCCTGCACTCCCGGAGGGATTACCGAAATGAGCCTAATAGCGGAGGAATTGCATATGGATACTGCAAAAATCGTATTGATGCA